>CBEULQ010000057.1:0-9700 GCA_965543975.1 uncultured Desulfocucumis sp.
TCCTTATGTGCCAAATAAATATTGTATCTGTAAAATATTGTCCCGGAATATGAGGTAACCACATGCGCGCGACGTTATTATTAATACTGCTCTTAACTCTGTTCCCTTTCCGGGCGGCCTTCGCCTTACCACCAACCCCTCCGGTAGACAATGCCGCGCCCGTGGATAAAGTGACGGTTCTGGCCTACCACCATCTGGAACCCTTTTCCTCCGGAAAGCACCTGACCAATTCTGCCATTCTGCCGGTGGAGGAGTTTTTATGGCAGATGCAGTACCTGCACGACAACAATTTTTATACCATGAACCTTGAGGAAATGGATGATTTTCTGTCCGGAAGGTTCAAGCCTCCGGGACCGGCAGTGCTTATAACCTTTGACGACGGGTATGAGTCAAATTATATCTATGCATTGCCGGTATTGTCCCGCTACAAATTTAAAGCAGTTATATTCCCTACCGGAAGGGTGCCGGAAGACGAGTCCGCCGACCCGGAAAAAGTTGCCGCCCAGGGGCTTGTCCGTTACCGCCACCTTACCACTTATCAGTTGAAAAGCATGATCAGGACCGGCCTGCTGGATTTCGGTTGCCATACATACGATAACCATAAGTTTATTGAGGGTAAACCTGCTCTGACGGTGCTAAGCGAAGAAGATATAAGGGCTGATTTACTCCGTTATAACAGGACCTTTATTATGTTGGGCATCCCCATGCCCTACGCCATAGCTTACCCTTACGGTGTTGCCAGCCGTAACGCTGTATCCGTGGCTTCCTCCATGGGCTACCGGCTTGGTTTTACGGTTAATCCGGGATATGCCAGTCCCGGAAACAACACCATGCTTATAAACAGATTTTCCATACACCCCGGTGACGGGCGGCAGTTTTTTACTGATGTGGTTAACGGAAAATGGAAAAGGAGTGTATAATGATGGGCGAAGGCGTATTCAGGCAGAGAAACGGCATGGTTGCCGTGGACGTTGTGGCCGCCTGCGGTGTCATGACACCGGAACAATTTTTGGGATTGGCCAGAAAGGTGGATGAACTGGGGAGTTTTAGGATAAAATTGACTACCCGGCAGACCCTGGTGGTTGTTCTGGAGGAGGAAAAGGCTCCGGCGCTTATTGAGGCGTTACCGGAACTTGGGCTGGTACTTTCTCCGTACGGGGATGTGGTCCGGGCTGTAAAAGCCTGCGCAGGGAATACGGCCCTGTGTCCACGTTCAACCGGAGACGCGCTTGATCTGGGAATTGAAATTCAGAATCGCTATCTGGGAAAAGCGGTTCCGAAAGATTTCAAAATATCCGTGGCCGGTTGCTACAGAGGCTGTGTGGACCCCCACTGTGCCGACTTCGGGGTAGTGTGCGCCGGCAGGGGCTTTTACGATGTTATTATCGGTGGATTCGGAGGAAGCGCCAGACCTGTTCACGGACAGGTTGTCGCCCGCAGGGTAACGCAGGATGCAGTTTATGCCATACTGGAATTTATTATTGAAAGGTTTTCCCGCATGGCGGAATCTGGTGAAAAACTTGGCCGTACCATTGCAAGGCTGGGGATAGAGCAGTTCACACCACCTGATGAGTTAATCAACTGTAAGGATAACCCGGCAGATAATGAGTTTGAGAAATTTCTTTTAGCTGAATAGAAGGGGGGATTATGGTGACGCAGGTAAGAAAAACGGATGAAATTAACGTTTCGGCGCTGTTGACGCCGTTGGAGAATATCTGCAAGTCCTGCGACTTGTTGAACACTGACGGCTGCAAGGAATCCGGCTGTCTGGTGGGCTTTTCCAAAAAAGTTTTGCGTTTTGCCATCCAAAAAAGTGTGCTGGACATACCCGGGGCCGCAGGGCTTATTCCCTCCAGTGATTTTAAACCGTACTATTCCGATAATGTGGCACCGGTGCTGGCGGAAACCTGCAGGCAGTGCAAGGAGTGCCGGGACAACCACTCCCCCGACTGCGTGGTGGCGCTGGTCCGCACCGCCATGGAGCTCACTGTATTGCCGGAAGCCGTGGCCTATCCCGGTAGTGTGTTTATTTATCTTGCCGGGATTAAATCCCGGGACCCGCAACTGGCTGCTAAACTGGCGGATGAACTGCAAAAGGGCGGTAAACAGCGTTAACACTAAGTCGACTGCTCGTTGGAGCGAATAAAGGGGTGTTTCCATTATTGGAACACCCCTTTTATAAATTTATCTCTTTGCGAAATAGTTAAGGTAGAGGTTAAAGATAATATAGAAGGCGTGTCCCCTTGACTTAATTCCGGTTTACTTTTTACTCGGTGAAAGTAATGAATTCAGCTTCTGCCGGCTTTCCTTCAACTGGTATTCAAATCCCAGCATGTCGTCGGGAAGGTTGTGCAGATATCTGTTTATATCCACAGTCAAATCGTTTTCAGGACGGATCAGGTCTATTTGCCCGGTGGACTGGAAATTAATGTCCTTGCGTATATCGTCAAGGTATTTGATTACCAGTGCTTCTCTTTTTTTTGCTGTATCTATATAATTCTTTAGTTCAGATTTAATTTCAGCTTTTATAAGGGAATTGGCAAGCTGGTCCAGATCCTTAAGGGTTTCCGTACTCTGTTCAGCCCTGTCCATGTAATCCACTGACAAATTTCCCGGAAACGCCGGATCCTCCGGTATCATTTTGAATTGATAGAAAGTTATCATATTCTTTTCGTATTTATCAAGTTCCGACTGAACTTTCTGCAGGGTAGTGGTTGAGTCTTTTTTGCCGCAGCCGCCACATAAAAGTATTAGCATTGCCAAGAGTATTACAGCGGACCTTTTCAATTTGTCTCCTCCCTGGAAAGGGTATTTGTGTAGGAAATTAATAGTACTCGTCCTCTTGTACGGGTTCATAATTTATCTTTTTTACTTGGGTTATTGTTTTTCCCCATTTATTGGCTACCTGGACGGTTATGGTGTTCAGTCCTTCCTGTAACTGCACTGTTCCCGAAAAAATGCCGTTATTGTTGTTTACGTTGGTTTTCATGTCATTGGCGTAAACCAGTAGAACGGTGTTGTCGTCTGTTATGCCGCTTATGGTAACTTGTTCGCTGCTGGTTTTGTCCGGAACGATAAGCACCAGTTTGGGATCGGGAGGATTAAATGTTACATTTTTCATAACCATCGCCTGGCCGCCCCGGGTGTTTGTGGAAACAACCTTAACAGAGTTGGAGCCGGGTTTAAGCTTTACAGGCAAAGAAAATTTTCCCTGTTTATCGGGCTTGGTCCGGCTGCTGTTTATATAAACAAAGCAGTCCGGTTCGGTCTGGCCGGAAACGGTTACGGTTTCCGTCTCGGAGCTCTCCGGGGCCAACGCCAGGAGCGTTGGCGCCTGGGGTTGGTATTTTATGGTCAGGCTTTGTTTGTCCGGAATTCCTTTTTTATTTAAGGTATCTACATCTATGGTGTTGTTTCCAGGCTTTAATTGAATTATTGCTTTGAATTGACCCCTGGAATCCACCGGTGTTTCCTGTCCGTTTATGTAAATCCTGTTAGCAGATTTGGTTTTACCGCTTATTTCCACAGTGCTATCCGCGGTTAAAGCTGGTAGCGGGTTAATTTTGGTTTCCGACGGGGGCATTTTTCCGCCGTTTAGATCCTGTTGATTTGTTGTGGGATTAACTGTTTGTCCCTGCATGGCCGCTTCAAGCTGCTCTTTTACCGTTCCTTGCTTCCGGGCCTCTTCCGCATCATTTTGCTGCTCATCCGATGCCTCTTCCTCGCTGGCTACGGCTTGCCCCTGACCCTCCTCCTGGGGCTCTTTGTCTTGACGGGTACAGCCAGGCAACGCCAGCAACAGTATTAACGCAACCAGTATTAATGATATGAAGGTTTTTCGCATTATTACCTCCGGTGAAAAAAGGCATTTCTACAAGATTTCAACAGCATATGATAATTTCCTCCCGGATTGGACAGCGAATGACACAAGATGATGAACTTTTTAACTGTCCCCACCTTAAGCCTTACTTACTTATGTAGTGAGAGCGAAGGGTGGGGACAGTTCATTTTCATAGGGTGTTAGTTGGTAAGGCTGCTGACTGGTGCGGGGATTCTGCCTCCCCGGCGGACAAACATGTCGGAGGAATAACGGTGCACCGGCATTATCGGGGCACGACCCAACAGTCCTCCGAATTCCACCCGGTCTCCCACCTTTTTGCCGGGGGCGGGAATTATCCTGACGGCGGTGGTTTTGTGATTAATCACCCCTATAGCCACCTCGTCGGCAATTATTGCGGCGATTGTCTCCGGGCTGGTGTCTCCCGGCACGGCAATCATGTCCAGTCCCACTGAGCATACGCAGGTCATGGCTTCAAGCTTGTCCAGCCCCAGGGCTCCCGTTTCAACGGCCCTGATCATCCCTGCGTCCTCGCTTACCGGTATGAATGCCCCGGATAGTCCCCCCACATAGGAAGATCCCATGGCGCCGCCTTTTTTTACAGCGTCATTCAATAAGGCCAGGGCGGCGGTGGTGCCGTGGGTGCCGCACCTTTCCAATCCCATGTGCTCAAGTATTTCCGCCACGCTGTCACCCACCGCGGGGGTCGGCGCCAGGGATATGTCCACTATTCCGAAAGGAACTCCCAGACGGTTGGCCGCGGTGCGTCCCACCAGCTCACCCATGCGGGTTATTTTAAAGGCTGTCTTTTTTATTGCTTCGGCCAGGGTGCCGAAATCCACGTCTTTATTTCTTTCCACCACATTTTTGACCACTCCGGGACCTGATACCCCTACATTGATAACCGATTCGGGTTCGCCAATTCCATGAAAGGCTCCGGCCATGAAAGGATTGTCCTCGGGCACGTTGCTGAACACCACAAGCTTGGCGCAGCCCAGGCCGTCCCTGGAGGCGGTTAGTTCTGCGGTTTCCTTAATTATTTTGCCCATCATATAAACTGCGTCCATGTTTATGCCTGCTTTGCTGGTGGCCACATTCACCGATGAACATACTCTGTGTGTGGTGGCCAGTGCCCGGGGGATGGACTGTACCAGGCGCAAGTCGCCGGTGGTGAAACCCTTATGCACCAGCGCGGAAAACCCCCCGATAAAATTAACTCCCACCGCTTCCGCTGCTTCATCCAAGGTTTGGGCAAAACCGGTGTAATCCTCTTCTCCACAGCTTTCCGCCACCAGGGATATGGGGGTGACGGAAATTCTTTTGTTAACTATGGGGATACCGTATTCCTTTTCTATTTCCTCCCCCACCCGGACCAGGTTGCCGGCCAATCTGGTTATTTTATCGTAAATCTTTTTCCTGGCGGCCGCCGGGTTGGGGTCGGCACAGTCCCTGAGGCTGATACCCATGGTGATGGTACGTATATCCAGGTTTTCTTCCTGAACCATTTTTATTGTTTCAATTATTTCAGCCAGTGTAAGCATATTTTTCCTCCCAAAATATAAGTGAGCCTTGGGTTCGGAAGGGGTTATTCCCCTACCGAACCCTTAGAGCGAACTATTTCGAATACGTTGGGGACATTCCTCTGATCCAAAAGCATGCTCCAGAGAGAGGTGTGTCCCCTTTCCTTAATTGCCTGTTGATCCCCGACCTTCGAGGACGGGGTCTTACAGGCTGATAGCGAGATAAATACTGTCCCGGATTCCGGGGCAAACCGGGCCTAAGGCTTCCCGTTAAAGCCTGTGCATAAAATTGAAAACGTCTTCATGCTGGGCGTCGATTTTAATGCCAATTTCCCTGCCCTTATCCGCCAGTTTCTCCTTGAGCTGTCCCATGTTGATTTTGCTTTTTTCCATATCCGCTATTAAAACCATTGCCAGAAATTCCTGTATGATTGTCTGGCTTATATCCAGTATATTAATATTGTTTTCCGACAGGATATTGGCTACTCCGGCAATTATGCCAACACGGTCCGGACCCAGCACGCTGATGATTACCCTGTTTCCCTTTAAATCCTGCTTTAAATTTTGCATTTTAAATACCTCACTTGGTTTTTTGAATAAACATTGATATTTCGTCGGTTAATATGATATTCCTGCTTCTTTAATATTATTAAGAATATTATTAAAATAGAAAATTATGTAATATACTCCAGTGCCGGGAAGCCACTTTCAATATTAATGCCCGGGGGCATTTTAATAATGCGTCAGTGCATTATATTGTCTTAAGCCGCCCAGGCATAGTTGCCTCATAGGGTCAAACCATTGTTGAATGCAGTTTTGCATTATTAAATAGTGTGAAATTTATAAATAATCTCTATATAGCCCGGTACAGGGGCTTGTATAAACCGGCCGGTTTTTTGCAGGTTTACTGATAGTTAGTCGGAAAAATGGCCGTATGAATGGGGGGATGTCCGAAGCGGTAATAATTTTTATCTAATTATAGAGATAAATATTGTTAGGGGTGACTTATTTCGTGTCAGATCAGAATGCAGGATTTAAAAAGGTTTTAGGTAAATTTGATGCTTTTGCCCTGGCATTCGGCGCCATGATCGGCTGGGGCTGGGTTATCCTGACCGGTGGCTGGATTATTTCGGCCGGTTCCATAGGGGCCATGTTGGCTTTCGGCTTGGGAAGCGTTATGGTTGTTTTCGTGGGCCTGGCTTACTCAGAACTTACCGCTGCCATGCCAAAGGTAGGCGGTGAGCACGTTTTCTGTTACCGGGCCATGGGAGTTACGGTATCTTTTATTGCTACCTGGGCGATCATTCTTAGTTACGTTTCCGTGGTGGCCTTCGAGGCCGTGGCCCTGCCTACGGTTATAGAATACCTCATTCCGGGGTACTACAAGGGATATCTCTGGACAGTGGCCGGCTGGGACGTTTACGCCAGTTGGGTGGCGATCGGAGTTATAGCTTCCATTATTTTAACAATAGCCAACTATATTGGCGTAAAAACCGCTGCTTTCTTACAGGCCTTATTTACTGTAATCATTTTTATTGTCGGGGTTATGCTGGTTACCGGAAGTTTATTCAACGGCAGCACGGTAAAAATGGAGCCGCTTTTTGTGGGCGGCGCCGGCGGCATGATGGCTGTGCTTATTATGACTCCCTTCATGTTTGTTGGATTTGACGTCATTCCCCAGGCTGCTGAGGAAATCAACCTGCCGTACAAATCCATCGGCAAGGTTCTGATTCTTTCCGTTATCATGGCCGCCGTCTTTTATATATTGGTAATCTTCGGAGTGTCAAGGGCTCTTACCGCTGAGGAAATGACCGCTTCCAAACTGGTCACCGCCGATGCCATGTCTGCTCTGTTGGGCGGTTCTTGGGCGGGTAAACTTCTGATTCTGGGAGGTATTGCGGGCATTATATCCAGTTGGAACGGGTTCTACGTCGGCGCCAGCCGCGCTATTTACGCCATGGCACGCTCCAAAATGTTGCCTGAATTTTTGGGGTACATGCATCCCAAATATAAAACCCCCACCAACGCCATTCTTCTTATCGGCGCCCTGTCCACCGCGGCCCCCCTGTTCGGCCGTAAAATGCTGGTCTGGTTGGTGGATGCCGGTGGTTTGAGCATATGTGTAGCGTATCTGCTGGTTTGTATTGCTTTTATCGTGCTGAGGAACCGTGAGCCTGAAATGTCCAGGCCCTTTATGGTCAGCAACGGCAAGCTTGTCGGATACATTGCCATAATTCTGTCCATAAGCTTTGTGTTGCTATACTTACCCGGCAGTCCGTCTGCCCTGGTGTGGCCTTACGAATGGGTCATCGTTGGAGGTTGGACATTAATGGGCATAATATTCTACTTTTGGGCCAGAAAGGTATACGGCAATAAAGCCGCCGATTCCTACATGTATAAAGAAATCTTTTCAACGGACAACCACTAATGGTAAAATAAGCCAAAGGCGCGTGCCGGATGTTCCCCCGCACGCGCCCAAGCTGGCACTATTATTGCATTAATTGTTAAGAATATTGGGGTTTGAAAAGTGCTTATTCAGATAAATGTAAAGGCGGGGGTGCTGTTGGCCGGGTTGTCGCCGCGCTTTCCGTACGGGAAAACAGAAAAGAAATTCAGCGTTGTTTCTGGAACCACCGTTTCGGAGCTGCTGAAAATAGCCGCCATTCCCGGGGACCATGTGGGCTTTGCCGCCGTCAACGGCGAAAAAGCAGATAACAGTTACGTTCTCCGGGAGGGAGACGAAGTTATATTTTTCCCTTACATAGTGGGTGGTTGAAGAACTTGTTGGTTATTCAATGAAGGTGAATTCTACCGGCCAATGACGGCTGTATATTTATAAAACATATTTATCAAGGGAGGAAGACCAATGACAATGGAATCCAAACCGAGTGTTGCCAGCTTACCGGGACCTAAGGGGCAGGCATTGCTTGACAGGAAATTAAACATCGTGGCCAGGGGTATTTCCAACTCCACCCCTATTTTCGTGGATGAAGCCAAAGGTGCTATGGTAAAGGACGTTGACGGCAATACTTTCATCGATTTTTACGGCGGCATTGCCACGCTGAACGCAGGCCACTGCCCTGAGCCGGTGGTAAATGCCATAAAGGAACAGGCTGATAAACTGCTGCACACATGCTTTATGGTTACCATGTACGAACCATACGTGGCTCTGGCTGAAAAGATTGCCGCACTGATGCCCGGTAATTTTCCCAAAAAGGTGATGTTTGCCAACAGCGGCGCCGAGGCAGTGGAAAACGCGGTTAAAATAGCCCGCTTTGCTGCCAAAAGGACCGGTATAGTTGCTTTCGAATGCGCCTTCCACGGCAGAACCCTTATGACCATGACCCTCACCAGCAAAGTAAAACCCTATAAATTCGGTTTCGGCCCCTTCGCCCCGGACGTCTACAAGGTTCCGTCCGCATACTGCTATCGCTGCTACTACAATTCCACCTATCCGGGTTGCGGCATGCACTGCCTGGAGAGGTTTGACAGATTCTTCGCCGCCGAGGTGGCCCCGGAGAACATTGCCGCTATGATTATCGAGCCTGTACAGGGCGAAGGCGGCTTCCTGGTTCCGCCCAAGGAGTTTTTACCCGGATTGAAGTCCATCTGTGAAAAGCACGGCATTGTATTTATAGCAGACGAGGTTCAGACCGGTTTCGGCAGGACCGGCAAAATGTTTGCTGTTGAACATTTTGGCGTTGAGCCGGATCTCATGACCGTGGCCAAATCCATCGCCGCAGGCATGCCTATAAGCGGCGTGGTGGGCAAAGCGGAGATTATGGACGCCCCGGACCCCGGACATATAGGCGGAACGTACGGCGGTAACCCGGTTTCCTGCGTGGCCGGTTTAGCCACCATTGATTATATCCAGTCCAACAATCTGGCGGATAGGGCCAGTGCGCTGGGCAGCAGGGCTATTGACAGGATGAAGGGTTTACAAGAGAAATATCCCATGATCGGTGATGTGCGAGGTCTGGGCTCCATGGTGGCCATGGAACTGGTCAAAGACCCCAAAACCAAGGAGCCTGCCAAGGAAGCCGCCGGCCAGATTGTTTCCGAGTGCTACAAGCGCGGCCTGCTGCTGCTGGGCGCCGGAATATTCAGCAATGTGGTGCGCATGCTTATGCCGCTGTCCATTACCGACGAGCAGTTTGATCAAGGCTTTGCCATACTGGAAGATGTACTGGCAGACGTTTTAAAGTAACCCCGTGCCCATAATTAAACTAAAAGAGCCTGCTTTAATGGCAGGCTCTTGCTCCTGGAAAGTTGAAATTTAACACCAGAAGGTGTGTCCCCTGACATACGTTGGGGACATTCCTTCGCAAAAAATGATAAGAGT
>CBEULQ010000058.1:0-9690 GCA_965543975.1 uncultured Desulfocucumis sp.
CAGATCTACCCGATTGTTTATCATCGTTTCAACACTCCACTGACCACTCTGTCAACCAGTTCGTCATCGGCCAGGTAGGGCAGCGTTATATGTCCTGCTCCATGATATTCCCTGTTAAATTCCATGCTGGTGGTTATGGAGTTGCCGTTCCTGGCCCAGGAACGCCTGGCCACGCCGCCCATGACGTCCCATAGCATGGCGGTTTTGATAATGTTGTCCACCCGGGCGCTGCCGTCCAACACCAGCCCGAAGCCGCCGTTAATAGCCTTGCCGATTCCTACGCCTCCGCCGTTATGCAGGGATGCCAGGCTCATCCCCCTGGCGGCGTTGCCGGCAAAGCACTGCACAGCCATATCGGCCATTACGTTGCTGCCGTCCTTGATATTTGCCGTTTCTCTGAAGGGGGAATCTGTTCACCAGCCCGAAGCCGCCGTTAATAGCCTTGCCGATTCCTACGCCTCCGCCGTTATGCAGGGATGCCAGGCTCATCCCCCTGGCGGCGTTGCCGGCAAAGCACTGCACAGCCATATCGGCCATTACGTTGCTGCCGTCCTTGATATTTGCCGTTTCTCTGAAGGGGGAATCTGTTCCTCCGGTGTCGTGGTGATCCCTGCCCAGCATTACCGGCCCTATTTCACCGCTCCTGACCATTTCGTTGAACTTCAGGGCGATGTTCATTCTTCCCCGGGCATCCTGGTAAAGAATCCTGGCCTGGGAGCCCACCACAAGTTTATTCTCCTCCGCGTCCCTGATCCAAATGTAATTATCCCTGTCCTGGTATCTCCCGCCGGGGTCTATACATGACATGGCGGCGCTGTCCGTTTTAACCAGGTCCTCGTGCCTGCCGCTCAGGCAAACCCAGCGGAAAGGCCCGTACCCATAGTCGAACAGCTCGGGACCCATGATGTCCTCCACGTAGGACGGCCAGATGAAACCGTCCTTTTCATCCACCCCGTTTTTGGCAATTTCCCTGACACCGGCGTCATACACAGCCTTCATGAAGGCGTTGCCGTAGTCGAAGAAATACGTTCCCCTGCCAACCATGGTTTTGATTAATTCGTACTGGCGCCGCAGGCTCTTATCCACCAGCCGGCGGAACTCCTTTTGATCGACTGCCAGCAGCCTGGTCCTCTCCTCGAAGTTCACCCCCTGGGGACAGTAACCTCCGGCGTAGGCCACATGGCAGGAAGTCTGGTCAGTGAGCAGGTCCACTTTAACGTCTTTGTTCACCACGTATTCCAGTAAATCCACTATATTGCCGTGATAGGCTATGGAGAGCGGTTTCTTTTTGGCCTGGTATTCAAGGGCCGTACGGAATATTTCATCCAGATCGCCGGACACCATGCCGACCCATCCCTGTTCATGCCTGGTTTTTATTCTGGAGTAGTCAACCTCGGCTATTATACCGACACCCCGGGCAATCTCCACGGCCTTGGGCTGGGCACCGCTCATCCCTCCCAGCCCGGAGGAAATAAACAGGCGGCCGCTTAAGTTACCGTCAGCGGGAATCCCCAGCTTCATTCGCCCGGCTATTAAAATGGTATTGTACGTCCCGTGCACTATACCCTGGGGCCCTATGTACATCCAGCCGCCCGCGGTCATCTGCCCGTAATTGGAGACGCCCATCTCCTGGGCTATTTCCCAGTCATCCTGATTGTCGAACATTCCCACCATCAGGGCATTGGTGATAATCACCCTGGGGGCTTCGGGCTTTGACGGGAAAAGGCCCACCGGGTGTCCCGACTGCATAACCAGAGTCTGTTGTTCGGTCATAACCTCAAGATACTTTTTTATCAGCCTGTACTGCAACCAGTTCTGGCAGACGCTCCCGGTCTCCCCGTACGTAACCAGTTCGTAGGGATAAAGGGCGACCTCGAAGTCAAGGTTGTTGTCGATCATCACCTGGAAGGCTTTGCCCTCCACGCAGTTTCCTTTGTATTCTTCGATGGGACGGGCGTGTATACGCCCTTCCGGGCGGAAGCGATAAGCGTATATCCTGCCCCTGTTCATCAACTCATATAAAAATTCCGGGGCCAACTCCTCGTGGAATTCCTCCGGCACGTAGCGCAGGGCGTTTTTTAAGGCTATTTTGGTTTGTTCCGGAGTAAGGCGGAACCCCCTGTTCGGAGCCCTCCTGATGCCTTCCACGAATTTGGGCATTTCCGGCAGAACATTATCCAGTTTGACAGTCATGGCTCCGGCTATTTCACGGTTGGTAAGCATGTTATCTCTCCTATCCTAAATCAAGAATCTACCACGGCCGTTCAAAAACAAGCATGGCTTATTTGGTCGTCAGTAGTCAGTCGTCAGTTGTCGGGGTAGAATTGTTTTACCAAAGATAAAGTTACGGTTTACAACTTCCGACGACCGCTGCCTGACGACCGACGACTGAGTTGCCAGGCGCCGTTTTTCAACGGCCCCCCCCTTCCGGTATAATCCTTATCCCCAGCCGCCTAATCCTATACTGCAAATTCTGCCTGAGGATGCCGAGAGCCCTGGCCGACCGGCTGATGTTGCCTTTATTGTCTTTTAAAACGTTTTCAATCACCTGCCGCTCGGTATCCTCCAGAATTTTATGGAGAGTACGCTGGGACTGGCTTAAATTCAAAGCCGGAAGCTTTTTACCCTGCACAAATTTGGGCTGCACGTAAGCCGGCAGGTGGTCGAATGTTATTAAATTCTCTCCCGGATCCAGCATGGCCAGGCAACTTTCGATGACGTGCTCCAGTTCCCGAACGTTCCCGGGCCACTGATAACGCAGCAAAGCTTCTTTTAACGGCTGGTCCACCATTGCGTTTCCCTGGCCGTAAAGGCTGCCGTATCTTTGTATAAAATATGAAATCAGCCTTTCAACATCCTCAACCCTCTCCCGCAGGGGCGGGAGATATACTGTAAACACCGCAAACCGGTAATAAAGGTCCTCCCTCAGGGTGCCTTTTCTGATGCACTCCCAGGGATCCATGTTGGTGGAGGTTATAATCCGGCACAGCACCGGCAGTTCCCTGTCCGCCCCCAGTCTCCGGTAGGTTCTTTCCTGCAGCACCCTGAGCAGTTTTGCCTGTAACTGGGGGCTCATGGAATTTATCTCATCAAGAAAGAGAGTGCCCTTTCCCGCCTGTTCGAAAAGCCCGGAGCTGTTTACGGAACCTGTAAAAGCTCCTTTGACGGTGCCGAATAGAATGCTCTCCAGCAGCGTTTCCGGTATTGCGGCGCAGTTTATGCCGATAAACGGTTCGGGGCGCCGGGCGCTGGCGTTGTGTATGCTCTGCACCAGAACCTCCTTGCCGGTGCCCGTTTCTCCGTAAACCAAAATGGCGCAATCTGTTTTGGCCGCCTTTTTTACCTGTCGCACCAGCCGGTCCATGGCCTGGCTGGCATATATGAAATGTTCGAAGGTATACCTGGTTCCGTTTTTGTGTACATTCTCCCTTTTCTCCGATTGCATTTGCTTTTGCAGGAGAATGTTCCGGCTTAAGAGATCCTTAATTCTGGTAACGTCCCGGCATACCGAAAAAGCGCCCAAAATCCCGCCCCGGGCCAATACCGGGTAGGTGCTGGCCATCAGGTTGACCTCGCGGCCTTCGGCGGTAAAATACATCTTCGGAAGTTCTTTGACCGGTTCCCCGGTTTGAACCACGGTCATGTGCTCGCTGGTTTCCGGAGTTACCTGGTAAACCTCGGTAAGGTATCTCCCGGTCACATCACTGCCCTTAAGTCCTTCCATTTTCTCCAGCGCCTGGTTATAATAAATAATCCTGCCCCGGGTATCAGTAACGATAATTCCCTCGGATACGGCGTCCAGAGCGTTTTCCAGCAGGTCCAGCCTATTTTTCAATATCCCGTCCTCCCGGGATAAAACTACCATGGTTACGGCTTCCCCGTTAAGCTCACTTTCCTCCACCCTGAGTAAAACAGGACGCGAGTCCTCACCCGGGATGGTTTGCGAACCATTATACAAAGCCTTCTTCAGATTATCCGCCTGGACCATATCCAGTACGCCGGGGCTGGCATATAATACATTCTTTTCCTTGTCGAAAACAACCACGCCGGTGCCGGCAGTTTCGCCGGCCACATAAAGTTCACTCTGCATTACCCTTCACCCCTTGTTTGCTTAAGGCCAACCGAGTACTACAGTAGTGACTTCGACTTATATGGACAAATATCCTATCACTTTATAATTGCACTGTATGCATATTGATGCATTCAATACATTAAATGCCATTACCAGTCTATCATGTGCGGCATGCCGGCCCTCAAAAGGTTGCGGATATCGGCGTATATCCGGAAGGCCTCGGACATTATCCTGTTCCTTTCCGACTCAGCCTTCATAACGAACCCGGGGTCCTTAATCCCGCCGAGGTTGATGGCCACGTTAAACATGGCCCCGGTTATACCGCTGTAGGCCATAAGGGAGGCCACCCCGGCGTCACTTAAAGCGTTGGGATTACCCGAAGCAACCACTTTATGGCAAAGGCGCAGAACTTGAAGGCACTCCCCGGCAACCAGCATAGGGTGGTTTGCGGCGCCCTTTAATGCCTCCTGGATGGCCGCCGTCCGTTTTTGCCTCTCCGGCTCCGTCTGTTTGGGCATCCGGTAAGCCTGCATTACCCTGTTAAAGGCGGCGGTGTCCTGGTCAACATTATTGTTCAGGTTCTCAAGCAGGGCAGTTGCTTCCCTTAAAACCTGCTTCATTTCGGCATTTTCAGCCCCGGCTCCGGTCAGCCGGGCCACCATGGAAACCAGTGCGGCGGCCAGTGAGCCGGCCAGGGCGGCCCCGCTCCCGCCGCCGGGAGCGGGGGAATCCGAGGCCAGTTCCTCCAGGAATCCTTTTACAGTCATATCCATCAGCATTAGTCCGTCATCCTTTCCCGTTATCGGTCCAGCAGCCGTTTTTCCAGCACCTGGCCGCTATTGAAGCCTTCCAGCCTAAGGTAAAAAGCCGCGGCGTCCAGCAGCGCCTCCATGGGAAGCAGGCCCACCACCTCACTGCCTATAATATTTACTCCATACCGGGAGGCCTCGTTTTTCACCGTTTCGAATACCCTGTGCAGGGAAACCTCCCGGTAATTACAGACATTGATGGTCACCTGGGCCACCTGGCGGTCTTCCAGCATGACACCCAACGCCTTGATGCTGGGATATCCCCCGCTGCTGCCTCTGATGGACTTGGCGATGGCCTTGGCGATAGCAACATCGGATGTCCCCAGGTTAATATTGTAAGCCACCAGAGGCGGGCGCGCCCCAACGGCCGTGGCTCCGGCTGTGGGGTGCATGCTGGCCGGTCCGAAATCCGGATGTCTTTCCGGCTGTTTGATGGCTTCTTTCAAACCCTCGTATTCCCCCCGGCGTACATTGGGAAGGTTCCTGCGTTCCGGGCGGGTGGCCGCCGACTCGTAAAGATATACAGGAATACCCAGTTTTTCTCCCATTTCCGCCCCCAGTTCCCGGGCCAGCGCCACACACTCTTCCATGTCGGTTTCGCCGATGGGTATAAAGGGGATGACGTCGGTTGCGCCTATGCGCGGGTGGGCCCCCCGGTGCTCCTCCATGTCAATCAATTCGGCAGCCTTAGCAGCCGCAAGAAACGCAGCCTCTTTCACCGGTCCGGGCTCGCCTAAGAAGGTCACCACCGAGCGGTTGTGGCTGGGGTCCGATGATGAATCCAGCACCCTCACACCCTCCACTCCTCTGATGATGTCAATTATCCGCGACACCACTTCCGGCCTGCGCCCTTCGCTGAAATTGGGCACGCATTCCACAAGTCTGACCATTACATTTAACCTCCCACCACTACTTTTCCGGATTTAATCACTGTTTCAACAAGGTTGGTGCCGAACCGGTACATGAGATACCGGTAATCGGCGGCGTCAAAAATAACCATATCCGCCTTTTTGCCGGCTTCCAGGCTGCCCACCCGGGCGGCCAGGCCCAAGGCGTGGGCGGAGTTTATGGTAACCGCCGAAATCACCTCGGCCGGTTGCATCTTCAGCTGGCGGCAGGCGATGCCCATTACCGTCTGTAAAGAATTAACGGGGCTGCTGCCTGGGTTAAAGTCGCTGGCCAGGGCCACCGCCACGCCGTTGTCGATCATTTCCCGGGCCGGGGCATATTTTTTGCCCATCAGGCAAAAGGTGGTGGCCGGCAGGAGCACCGCCACAGTTCCGGACCGGGCCAGCCTCCTGATACCTTCTTCAGACACCTCCATCAGGTGGTCCGCGGAAATGGCCCCAAGTTCCACTGCCAGTTCGGCTCCGCCAAGGGAGACAATTTCATCGGCGTGCAGTTTCAGCTTTAACCCCAGCCTTTGTGCCTCCAGCAAAATACGCCTGGATTGCTCCACTGAAAAAACGCCTTCCTCGCAAAAAACATCGCAGAAATCCGCCAACCCCTCCCGGGCCACCCGGGGCAGCATCTCTTCAGTAACCAGCCTTACATATCCCCCGGTATCACCCTTGTATTCCGGGGGAATGGCGTGAGCCCCCAGAAATGTCGGCGCCAAATCGACGGCATGGCTGTGGTTCAGCGCCCGGACAACCTCCAGTATTTTCACCTCATCTTCCACCGTAAGGCCGTAACCGCTTTTGGCCTCGGCGGTGGTGGTTCCCTGGGCCAGCATCTGGTCCAGGTATTTCGCCCCGGTATTGGTCAATTCCCGCTGACCGGCGGCCCTGGTGGCGCGCACGGTATCCAGAATGCCGCCGCCCCGGGCCAGAATTTCCAGGTACCCCATACCCATTATTTTCATTTCCAGTTCGTATTCCCGGGAGCCGGCAAAAACCACGTGGGTATGGGGATCAACCAGACCAGGCGTGACCACTTTGCCCTCCGCGCCGATTATCAAGGCGTCCCCGTCCAGTTCCACCTGATCCTCCACCTGGGCGGTGCTGCCCACGGCTACAATTACCCCGTCCCTGACGGCCACCGCGCCGTCTCTGATCAATCCAATCTCGGACAGCTCCGGGCCTCGCGTCGGACGCCCCGAGTATTCCGCCACGGTCACCAGTTCCGCGGCCCGTCGCACCAGCAGATCCGCCTTTACCTTACTCATCAGTCAGGCACTTCCTTTCCATCCCGCCACGGGAGTCTGACTTTTTCATTATTATGTAAGCAATAAAATAAAAAGGAGCAGAGCGCGAATAATATCGCCTCTACTCCCTGACATCTCATTTCTCTGAGTAGAAATAATATGCTTATTTACAAAATTCTATCACGAAAATACCGTTCATGCAACCGGCGATGGCCAAACGGAACGTTTTAATAAGCCATTTCTGAAAGATATACAAATTCTATACCCATTTCCTCCATCCTGGGAATCATTTCTTCTAAAGCCCGGGCAGTGGTTTTACCACCCTGTCCCACATGGCCTATGCCAATGGCTCTTCCTCTAACCAGGGCTTCCTGGCTTAACTTTAACAGTTGTTTTTTAACATGATCCGTGTTTTTTACATTATCAAGGAAGATATTCCTCTCCAGATATGTAATTCCCAGTTCTCCGGACAGAGCCGGTACTCTACTTTTTTCGGTGGTTCTGCTGTCCAGCACAAAGAATTCTTTTTCCTGAGCCACCTGCAAAATGGCTCTCGTTATCTTATCGTTGGCTGTGACAGCAGAACCCATGTGATTGTTGAAACCTACAGCATAGGGCACTCCGTCAAAATTCTTCCGGACCTGCGATTTTACTTCCTCCTCGGACATGCTTGTGGTTATTGCCCCCGGCCCAAGCCATTTCTTTTTTCCCCTGACAGGTTCCAGAGGCAGGTGGGCAATTACCTCCTTACCTACTTTTGCTGCTTCTTCGGCATCTTTCCTTGTATTTTCCATATTGGGCATTACAGCACAGGTAACGGGAATGTCAAGTGCAAGGATTTCCTTTACCCCGTCCGCATTGTATTGTCCGAAATCGTCTATGACGACAGCAACCTGAGCTTTTTTACCCTCTTTCGTTCCATACGGTATCCGGTTACAAATAGGATTTCCGGGTGTTATGGCTGAGCTGATATCTATATGTCCCGCCAAAGTTTCCGCCGGTTTCCCGTTAATTTTTAAAATGATGTTATTAATCCCGGGGGTTTTTAGAGTGTTGTTTACAATAGTATATACCGCATTGTATTCTTCCTCTCCTGCCAAAGAAAACTCCGTGCGGGCGGTTTTCACGTCAACAATTGCCTGGTTGCCTCTTACATCAATGTCTCCAATCTTAATATCGCTGGGCATACTTGTTGATTTCGAAGAGTTAATGGCTATGCTATCCCTTACCTGGGCTGTTAACCGGTCCTTATCAGCGAAATCCATTGACGGTGAGGATGTATAGTCTTGTCCTTCTTTAAAGCTGTTTTGATGTAATAAGTTATCTGCACTTGAACCGGCGGTAAGTTTAATTTCATTTTCTTGTTTGGCAAAGTAGTTTGTTATTCCTGAAAAAATTGCACCTGCTACTTTTTCCCGATATTTTGGGTTAAGAATATTTTCTTTGTCCGTACTGTGGGTCAGATAACATGTTTCGATAACCACCGCCGGGACAGGTAACTTGTTTAACAGATAGTAACTGCACGGTTTGTCTGTCCGTTTGCCGTTCTCCGGTATTTTTACCAGTTCCCTCTGAATCTGATCGCCTAATAATCTGCTGGCGGAGGAGTTGTCCTTGTAAAAAACTACGGCTCCTGTCCGGTGGGGTTTCGGGCTGGCGTTACAGTGCAGGCTGATAAAAATGTCGGCTTTTTTTGACTTAGCCATTTGAATCCTTTCATCGAGGCTAATTTCCGATTCCCTGCCTTTCCAGGGGAACCACCGGAAATGTTCGTCTTTATGTGTCATAACAACCTCTGCCCCGTTTTTTTTGAGGTAAAAGGCTGCTTTTTGTGCTATATCCATTGTGATATCTCTTTCGCAAACACCATTTTTCTTGCAATAACCGTGGTCACGCCCGCCGTGACCTGGATCCAGAAACACTGTTTTACCCTCCAGCGTGTTGGCAGCTTCAGTTTCCTTCGCCTCTATGGTTGCGAGGAATAAAAAGCAAAAAGCAATAAAAAATAATATTGTTAGAAGTCTCCTTGACAGCATCGCCGGGTACCCCTCCTGAAAACTATTTCACGTTTATTTTGATAAACAAGAAAACAAAATATAACCCGAATTTTTGCAAGGCTAAGACAAACCTAAAAAGTAACCGGAGGGAAATATGAGAAAATACGTGGTTTTGTTTTTACTTTACCTGTTTTTCATCCAAATGATACCAGCTGACGCCAGCACTGTTTCCTCTCTTAAAGGGAAAATAGTAGTAGTTGATCCGGGGCATGGAGGGTATGATCCCGGAGCGGTAAGAGGAGATGTGTATGAAAAACATATTAACCTGCGAATTGCTAAAGAATTAAAAAAATCCCTGGAAAAGAAAGGCACTACGGTAGTCCTGACCCGTGACGGTGATTATAACCTGCCTATAGTCGGCCTGCATAAAAAGGAGGCCAAACGTTATGATCTGAGTAAAAGACTGGAAACTGCAGATAGGTCTAAAGCCAGCATGTTTATCAGCATACATGTCAATTGTGTTTGCAAACGCAGCCACGATGGCGCAGAGGTTTTTTACCATTCACAATCAGAAAAGGGTAAACTTCTGGCGGAATACATCCAGAACGAATTGCGTTCGATACCCGGCATCCGGAAAAGAACCGCTAAAACCAGTAATTGCTATAT
>CBEULQ010000059.1:0-9683 GCA_965543975.1 uncultured Desulfocucumis sp.
AGTAGTCATCTATGCTGTGGGGATTCCCGGGGATGAGGCCGCTAACATAAAGCCCGTTGTGGAAATGCGGGATAAAATACGGGCGGCAAGCGGTGGTGGGGCTTTTTATGTTTTAAATCCCAAGCTTGACGACAGCATAGATGACTACTGCCATACCCAGGGAAATATTAGGTTCATGCGCATGGGTGACGTTAAAAAAGGCGGTTCGGAGTGTTACTGCCGGGAAAATACCTTTCTGGCCGCGCTGCTGTCCAGCCTGTTGTTGGACAAGGATGAAGTTGTGGTTATGGATATGGGCGCCGGTATTGAGCACCTTTCCCGGGGTACTGCCAGGGGGGTGGATTTAATGCTGGTGGTGGTAGAGCCCAGCCGCAACAGTATTAATACAGCCCGTAACGTCATGAACATGGCACAGGATCTGGGTATTAACAACATTAAAATAATCGGCAACAAAATTCGTTCAGATAAAGAGAGAGAGTTTATAGAGAAAAGTTTCCAGCCCGGCGAGGTGCTGGGGTTTTTGGCATTTAACAACACTATCTGGGAGAGTGGAATGGAACCTGACTCAAACACAGCCGGGGGGGAGTTATTGGTTGGTATGAGGGAGGTTCGGGAAAAGATTTTGAGAGAGGCAGGTGAGTAACCGGGAGAGAGGGGTTGTGTCTGTCCTGTCTTGAAGAGACAGTTCAGATCTGTTTAGTAGTTGTTTAGTCAACTCTATAATTAAGGAGGTACAAAAATGCCAAGGTTTAGCGATCCAAGCCATACTTGCCGGCCTTCGGCGGCCCCCAGGGTTGTCGATCCGAAGTCCGTTAAACGCACTGTTGACCCCGGCGTCCTTGAAATGATAGATATAGCCAAGGAGCGGGGCATGATTACAGCTTTTGACCGGGCTGTCGCCCAACAGCCCCAGTGTCAATTCGGCTATAAAGGAATTTGCTGCCGTTTCTGCATGATGGGCCCCTGCCGCATCAAAGCCGATGAAGGCCCTGCCAGCAAAGGTATCTGCGGCGCATCCCACTGGACCATCGCAGCCCGGAGCACCGGCTTAATGCTGCTTACCGGCGCGGCTTCTCACAGCGAGCACGCCAGCCACATGGCGCACACCCTGCTGGAAGCATCCGAGGGACATGCACCGGACTATGGAGTAAAAGACCCGCAAAAACTGTACAAAGTGGCCAAACGTATCGGTATTGCCACCGAAGGCCGCAGCGATATGGAAATTGCTCATGACGTGGCTAAGGCTGCTTTGGAAGAATACAGCCGTCTTAAGGGATTCGGGGAGTCCACCTGGGTTAATGCAACTGCCACCAAGGGGCGTATTGATAAATTCCGCACCCACGACGTGATGCCCAGTGGTATTTATAACGTTATATCCGAACTGGTTACCCAGGCCCACGTGGGTATGGACAACGACCCGGTTAATATTATTTTCGCAGCCGTCAGGGTTGCCCTGGGCGACTATGTGGGCATGCACGTTGGCACAGATTTATCCGACATCATTTTTGGTACCCCGAAACCTGTGGTCAGTGAGGCCAATATGGGCGTAATTGACCCCGAGTGTGTAAACGTGGTGCTGCACGGCCACAACCCCATCCTGTCCGAAATTATTGTGCAGGCTTCCAAGGAACTGGAAGGCGAGGCAAAGGCCGCCGGCGCCAAGGGAATCAAACTGATGGGTATCTGCTGCACCGGTAACGAGGTGCTCATGCGTCACGGCGTTCCCATTGTTACTTCCTTTGCTTCCCAGGAATACGCCATCGCCACTGGCGCCATTGACGCCATGGTGGTGGACGTGCAGTGCATTATGCCCGCCATCAGGAATGCGGCGGAATGCTTCCATACCAGAATAATAACCACTTCACCCATTGTGAAGATCCCCGGTTCCTATCATATCGACTACCAGACCACCAAGGCTCTGGACAACGCTAAGACGGCCGTCCGTCTGGCGATCGACGCTTTTAAACTGAGAGATCCTCAGAAAATTCATATACCCAAGGTTGTCAATAAAGTTGTTGCGGGCTGGAGTTTGGAGGCTCTCTATGAACTATTTGGTTCAGTCAGCCCCGACAAACCTGTCAAGGCGCTTACCGATGCCATTCTGGCGGGAGAAATTAAGGGTGTGGCTCTGCTGGCCGGCTGCAACAACCTGAAGCGGCCCCAGGATGATAGCCACCTGACCATTGCCGAAGAATTAATCAAAAACGACGTATTTGTAGTGGGAACTGGCTGTGTTATGCAGGGTTGTGCCAAGATGGGCCTACTGTCTCCCGAGGCTATAGAAAAAGCCGGTCCCGGCCTGAAGAAGTTCCTTGGAAGGCTCAGTGAAAAATCCAACCTGAGTACCCCGCTTCCCCCCATTTTCCACATGGGTTCCTGCGTGGACAACACCCGCTGCTCGGACCTCCTGATGGATATGGCCAACGAGATGGGCGTGGACACTCCCAAGGTTCCCTGGGTAGCCTCCGCTCCGGAAGCTATGAGCGGCAAGGCGGTTTCCATTGGTACATGGTGCCTGGCCATGGGTATGCCGGTACATGTTGGCGCAATGCTTCCGGTGGAAGGCAGCGACCTGATTTATTCCATCGTTACCCAGATTGCCGGCGATGTTTTTGGCGGTTACTTAATTCTCGAAATGGATCCTGCTTTGGCTGCCAAGAAGATGCTCAGCGCACTGGAGTACCGCACCTGGAAACTGGGCGTGCACAGGAAGGTTTCCGAAGATCTTGAAACTCCGTTGTGCCAGAACTATTAATCCGCGAGTTCGAAAGGAGGAGAAAAAATGTCTGAGCAGATTAACTTCGACGCGATCTTTGAAGGCGTTATAGAACCGGGCAAAGAGCCCAAGGCGCTATTCAAATCAGCATATAACGGAACCATTACCGCATTAAGCTACGCCGAAATACTGTTGAGCCAGGCTATCCGCGATTTTGGCGCGGACCAACCGGTAGCGTATCCCGACTGCGCTTATTATCTGCCTGTAATCCGCTGCCTCAGCGGTGAGGAAGTAAAAACCCTGGGCGACCTGGTGCCCATACTGAACCGCATGAGGGCATCTGTCCGGGAAGATTACAGAGATTTTAAAAATGCCCGGCAGGGCGGCGAGGCAACCTGGTATGCCGCTGAAATCATCGAGGCAGTGCGCTATCTGAGAAACACCCCGGAGAATCCTCTGTACCAGACCCCCTGGACCGGATTCCTGGGCGACCCGGTTGTTCGTATGTACGGTACCAAACTGGTTGACTGGACAATTCCCGGTGAGGCTGTTATCGTTGGCCGGGCCAAGGACAGCAAAGCCGCCAAAAAGCTCATCGACAGCTTTATGGCCAAGGGTCTCATGCTCTTCCTTTGCGACGAGATTATCGAGCAGCTCATGGAAGAGAACGTAAAACTGGGTATCGACTACATCGCCTTCCCCCTGGGCAACTTTACCCAGGTTGTTCACGCGGCTAACTTCGCCCTGCGGGCCGGCATGATGTTCGGCGGCGTACCTGCAGGTGCCAATGATGCCCAGAAGGACTATCAGCACCGCCGGGTACTGGCCTTCATACTGTACCTGGGCGAGCATGACATGGTTAAGGATGCCGCCTGCATGGGCGCCATCAACGTGGGCTTCCCGGTTATCACCGACCAGGAACTGCCGGAAGACAAGCAAATTAAGGACTGGTTCGTATCCCAGCCGGATTATGACAAGATTGTCCAGACCTGCCTGGAAGTGCGCGGCATCAAAATCACCGCCATTGAAATCGACGTGCCCATCACTGTTGGCCCCGCCTTCGAGGGTGAGTCAATCCGCAAGAAGGATATGTACGTTGAGTTCGGCGGCACCAAGACCCCAGGCTTCGAGCTTGTCCGTATGGTTGGCGAGGACGAGATTGAAGACGGCAAAGTCGAATTGGTCGGCCCCGACATTGACACCATTGAAGCCGGCGGCCGCATGTCCATAGGTATCGTGGTGGAAGTGTACGGACGCAAAATGCAGGAAGACTTTGAGCCTGTTCTGGAGCGCCGCATCCACTACTTCACCAACTACGGCGAAGGCCTGTGGCACGTTGCCCAGAGGGACATCATGTGGGTGCGTATATCCAAGGACGCTTTTGGAAAAGGCTTCCGCATGACGGATATCGGCAAGATTTTGTACGCCAAATTCAAAACAGAGTTTTCCGCCATCGTTGACCGGGTGCAGATTACCCTCTATACTGATGAGGAAAAGGTTCTGCAAATGCGGGATACAGCCCGGGAGTACTACAAAAAGCGGGATGACAGGCTTAAAGAGCTGCAGGATGAAAAAGTGGACACCTTCTATTCCTGCACCCTGTGCCAGTCCTTTGCGCCCACCCACGTCTGCGTGGTTGCTCCGGAGCGCGTAGGCCTGTGTGGCGCAGTGAGCTGGCTGGACGCCAAGGCCGCATTCGAAATCAACCCGCACGGCTCCAACCAGCCCATTCCCAAGAATGGCATAATAGACGATGTTAAGGGCCAGTGGGAGTCCTTCAACGAATTCTGTTTCAACAACTCCCAGAGGAACATAACCAACGTCAACTTCTACACCATTATGGAATATCCCATGACCTCATGCGGATGCTTCGAGTGCATACTGGCCATGGTTCCCGAGTGCAACGGCTTCATGGTGGTTAACCGCGAGCACAGCGGCTTGACCCCGTCCGGCATGTCCTTCTCCACCCTGGCCGGAACCATCGGCGCAGGCGCCCAGATGCCCGGATTCATGGGCTGCGGCAAGTCCTACATGGGCTCCCGCAAGTTTGTTCCCGCCGACGGCGGGCTGGGACGTCTGGTATGGATGCCCAAGACCCTGAAGGAAGAGCTGCGCCCCATGCTGGAGGAAGCGGCGGAAGCAGCCGGCCTTGGCAAAGACTTCGTGGACAAGATTGCAGACGAGTCCGTGGGCACCAGCGGCGATGAAATCATGGGCTTCCTGGAGGAGAAAGGACACCCGGCACTGACCATGGATCCGCTTCTCTAGTAATTAAATAATGAGTAAGTAATCCGGAAGAGGTACCCGGCATCCGGGTGCCTCCCGGCATCACTTTTTCCGACGGGCATTAACCGACGAGAAAGGAGTTAAGGAGAATGGGTTTAACTGGTTTAGAGATTTTTAAACAACTGCCGAAAACTAACTGCAAGGATTGCGGTCAGCCCACCTGCCTTGCTTTTGCCATGGCGCTGGCCAGCGGCAAAGCCAGCCTGGACGCTTGCCCGCATGTGAGCGATGCTGCCAAGGAAGCACTGGATTCAGCTTCCGCTCCGCCCGTTGCCCTGGTAAAAATAGGCACCGGAGAAAAAGCTATCGAGATTGGTAACGAAACTGTGCTCTTCCGTCATGACAAGAGGTTTGAACACCCCACCGGCATTGCCATTTCCGTTTGCGACACAATGTCCGCGGATGAAATCGCAGCCAAGGTGGGCACCATTAACAAGTTGGTATTTGATCGCGTCGGCCAAATACACTCAGTGAACCTGGTTGCTGTGGGCAACTGCTCCGGCGATGCTGCCAAGTTTGCCGATGCCGTCAAGGCTGCTGCCGACAACACCGAAATGCCGCTGGTTTTGATGAGCGAGGATACTGCCGCCATTGAAAAGGCCCTGGAACTGGTGGCCGCCAAAAAGCCCCTGGTTTGCGGAGCCACTGCAGCCAATTACGAAGCTATGACCGCCCTGGCCAAGAAATATGACGTTCCCATGGTTGTAAAGGGAGCTGACCTGAACAGCCTGGCTGAGCTGGTGGAAAAGGTTGTTGCCCTTGGTCACAAACAGCTTGTTCTTGATTCCGGCGCCACCCAGGTGAATAAAGTGCTGGCCGACCAGACCCAAATCCGTCGCCAGGCGCTGAAAAAATTCCGTCCTTTCGGTTATCCCACCATCGCCTTTGCCAAGAACGATGATCCCCTTCAGGCGGTTGTGGATGCCGGAGTTTACATTGCCAAATACGCGGCCGTGGTGGTTATCGACACTCCGGATCCCGCTGATGTTCTGCCGCTTATCACACTGCGTCTGAACGTCTACACCGACCCGCAGAAACCTATCGCCGTGGAGTCCAAAATATACGAAATCGGCAACGTGGATGCAAACTCCCCGGTATATGTCACCACAAACTTCTCGCTGACCTACTTCTGTGTGGCCGGCGATGTGGAATCCGCCAGGGTTCCCGGTTACATCCTGCCGGTGGATACGGACGGCATCTCGGTTATGACCGGTTGGGCCGCAGGCAAATTCACACCGGAGAAAATTACCGAACTGTTACAGAATTCCGGTATTACCGACAAGGTGTCCCACCGCAAGGTTATCATTCCCGGCGGCGTGGCTGTATTAAGCGGCAAGCTGCAGGAACTCTCCGGATGGGAAGTTCTGGTTGGTCCCCGTGAATCTGCGGGTATTGCCTCCTTCCTCAAGCAGCGCTGGCTGTAAACTGTTAACATAGACACTTACGCATACAGCATAAAGACAGGTTTTTTTCTATATCCTAGAATAAAATGCATATCTGCAGAAAAGGATGTGAAATTATGGCTTTTACCATTGCTATAGCGGGAAAAGGGGGAACGGGAAAGACAACCCTGGCCGCCCTCCTGATCAGACAGCTTATAAAGGCCGGGAAAGGACCTGTACTGGCTGTGGATGCGGATGCCAACGCCAACCTGAATGAAGCCCTGGGCATCAGGGTAGATGATACCATATCCGAATTGTTAAACCGCATAAATCATAATCTGGAGCCCCTGCCTGCGGGCATGACCAAGGACCAGTATGTCGCCTACAGGGTGCATCAGTCCCTGGCGGAAGGCGACGATGTAGATATTCTGGTGATGGGAGGCCCGGAGGGGGCAGGGTGCTACTGTTACGCCAACAATCTGGTGCGGGGATTTATGCAGGAGCTGAGCAACAATTATCCCTACGTGGTGATGGACAACGAGGCCGGCCTGGAGCATTTGAGCAGGCGAACTACCCAGAATGTGGACGTGTTGTTCGTTAGCAGCGATTCCAGCGCCCGGGGTATCAGGTCCGCCGGCAGGGTAAAGGAACTGGTGGACTCGCTGAAGCTGGACATCAAAAAGATGTATCTGGTGGTAAGCAAGGTAACGGAAGGCACCGTGGAGGCCCTGCAGGATGAAATTGACCGCACCGGTCTTGAGTTAATAGGAACCATTCCCCTGAATGACCAGGTCAGGGAGCTTGATTTGCACAGCAAACCCCTGGTAGGACTGCCGGACAACTCTCCGGTAGTCAAAGCGGTTGATGAAATAATGAAAAAAGCATCAATTCTATAATCACATGAAGACGACCCGGGGTGCCTTTTTAAACGGTTAAAAAGGCACCGGTTGCATGCTTCTTAACGATTAGAAAGGAGCGGGAGTAATGGCTGTTACTATAGCTAAGGAAAGATGGACCAGCAAGGTCAACGAACTGGTTCTGGGCACTGAGCCCAATGTTGTTAAAGTTGGCGGAGAAACCACCCTACCATTCCTGCATTTTGAAGGATCAATGCCCAACAGGCCTGTGTTGGCACTGGAAGTGCTGGACATGGAGCCCACCGAATGGCCGGATATACTGGCTTCTGCCTATGCCGGCGTAATGGGGGACCCCGTAGCCTGGGCCCAAAAATGTGTTGAATATGGTGCCGACCTGGTCTGCCTGAGGCTGGTCAGCGCGCACCCCGATAATAAAAACGCCAGTCCCGAAGACTGCGCCAAAACCGCCAAGGCAGTGGCCGATGCCGTTAACGTGCCTTTGATTGTTACCGGCTGCGGTGTTGAGGAAAAAGATGCTGAAATCATGCCGGCTGTGGGTGAAGCCCTGATGGGTAAGGTTGCCCTGCTGGGTTGCGCAACCCCCAATAACTACAAAACCATTACCGCCGCCTGCATGGTGAACGGACACAGCATAATAGCTTCCAGCCCGCTGGACATTAACCTGGCCAAACAGTTAAACATCCTTATTACTGAAATGGGTCTTGCCGCAGACCGTATCGCCATCGACCCCCTGGTGGGCGCTCTGGGCTACGGTATTGAATACGCTTATTCAATCATGGAGCGTGCCCGCATGGGTGCACTCACCGGCGACAAAATGCTGGCCATGCCGGTTATTTGCTTTGTGGGACAGGAAGCATGGAAAGCCAAGGAAGCCAAGGCATCCACCGACGAAGCTCCCGAGTGGGGCAACCAGGGCCGCAGGGCTATCCTCTGGGAAGTAATGACCGCCACTACCTTTGCTCAGGCCGGCGGCGGAATTTTCGTCCTGCGCCATCCGGAATCCGTCAAACAAATTCTTGCCCACATCAATAAAATGATGGAATCCAACGCATATTAATACCGCTCAAGGCCGTTCAAAAAGCTCCAGATGCAAGGCGCGGCAAGGCCTCAAGCGGAGGCGTACTCATAGTACGTTGAGCATTGAGGCCGCAGCCGCAACGCAGCAGATGGACTTTTTCAACGGCCTCCTAGGGGACATACCTGCCTGGACGTGTAGCCGGCAGGCGTGTCCCTAACCATATAGCTTTACTAGAGTGAATTCCGGATCAGAAGTCAGAATTCAGGAGTCAGGAGGGTTCAGGCATTTCTTGCACCCGGAAACTCTGTGTGCTTTTTTGGCTAAGTATGATCATTGTCCGTGGTGCCGCTATGGTTTTATCGTCTTGATATATTCTGAATTCTGACTACTGAATACTTGGAAAGACGGCCCTTGTTTCCATTAGTTTTAATTAAAGGGAGGATTGAAATATATGATCCTGATCGGTGAACGTATTAACGGAATGTTTAAGGACATCCGTGAAGGTATTCTTAATAAAGACCCCGAGCCCATAAAACACTGGGCCAAACGCCAGCTTGAATCCGGAGCGCATTACCTGGACGTTAACACAGGCCCCACCGTTGAAGCCAAGGACCAGCCCGCGGTTATGGAATGGCTGGTAAATATCTGCAACGAAACTGTTTCCCTGCCATGCTGCGTAGACTCTACCAACCCGGAAGCCATTGAAGCCGGTTGTGCAGCCAATAAACACGGCAAGGTGATGATTAACTCCACCCACGCCGATCAATGGAAAATGGATATATTTATGCCCATGGCCGCAAAATACAATGCCGCAATTATCGGTCTGGCCATGAATGAAAAGGGTGTTCCCAAGAGTGCTTCGGACCGTGCCGCCCTGGCTATGGAACTGGTTGTTAACGCCGATATGCACGGGATACCCATGGAAGATCTTTATATCGACCCGCTGATGCTTCCCTGCAACGTTGCCCAGGAACACGGTCCCGAAGTTTTGGAAGCCATTCGTCAGATCAAGGCCCTGGCCCCCGGCGTACGTACCACCATGGGACTTTCCAATACATCCCAGCGCTGCACCAACCGTCATTTGCTGAACAGGACCTTCCTGATCATGAGCATGGCCTGCGGTCTGGATTCCGCCATTGCCGATGTCGACGATTCGGAACTGGTCGACGCGGTGGCAGCGGCAAACATTCTGCTTAACAAGGACATTTACTGCGACTCATTCCTTAAAACCTTCAGGCAACGTTAAGCAACGTATTAATTAATATCAAAAAACCAAGGGCGGCAGTTTAATCGACTGCCGCCTTATTAATTCAAGTATTCAGGAGTCAGTAGTCAGAATTCAGAATATTTCTAGGAGGCCGTTGAAAAAGTCCATCTGCTGCGTTGCGGCTGCGGCCTCAATG
>CBEULQ010000060.1:0-9683 GCA_965543975.1 uncultured Desulfocucumis sp.
CGGTAGGGGAATAACCCCTACCGAACCTAAGGCTCACTTATATTGTAACTTTTATAATATCCGGGGGAGGATCCATATAATATTTTTTGGTAATATTCTGTATACTTAAAGGGTTTCTATTGTTTTAAGTGAACATTTTGTAATAAAATAATTTTTAACAATTTTTATAATTTAGAAAGATATTTTGGAATGAAAAATTTGCAATTTTATTAATGGAGGTGAGGCATAATATTTCCAGTAGGATAGTGGAAGCATATATAGGTGAATATGCCAGCGGCAAAAGCGAGGTTGCCGTCAACCGGGCGGTTATGCTGGCCCGGGGCGGGCACAGGGTTTCACTGGTCGACCTGGATATTGTAGAGCCGTGCTACACTTTAAGGCCTATTAAAAAGCAGCTAATGGAAATGGGCATAGATGTATTGGCTTGGGAGACCAGGGAAACGGTGGGTCTGGGAGAGGCCGGAAATATTATGCGGCCCGCCAACCGCTGGGCACTTAAAAGGCCCGGGGATATCATCCTTGATATCGGTTACGGGGTAGAGGGTTCACGTACGTTGAACCTGCTTGAGGGGGCCAAAACCGACCCGGACCTGAAAATCATCGTCGTGGTCAACGCCTCCCGGCCCATGACCTCGTCCGTTGACGACATAGTGGAGTACATAGGGCAACTGGGACGGGTGGACACGCTGGTGAACAACACCCACCTGGGAGATGAGACCACTCCGGAGGTGGTCCAGGAGGGCGCCAAAACGGTGGCCCGGGCAGCAGCCGCTCTGGGTTTGCCTGTGGCGGCCACCACCGCCGTGGAGGAAGTGGCGGAAAAAATCGGGCCCAAAGATTGCATAGGTAATCAGGTGTGGGCGATAAGGCGTTATATGCCGCACACACTTTGGTAAGGCTGTTTCATTTACGGCCGGGCAATAGATTTAGGAGGTGTTCCGTTTAATGGCAGATAAGCCTATTCAGGGAGAGAAGCGGGTCTTTATGACCGGCAACGAGGTTGTGGCTTACGCGGCAGTGGCTGCTAAAGCCGAAATTATGTACGGTTATCCCATTACGCCCCAAAATGAAATAATGCATTACTGGACCAGGATGGCTCCCAAGTACAACCGGGAGTTCTTACAAACGGAGGACGAACTGTCCGCCGGGTTCACCACATTAGGCGGCGTGCTGGCGGGCAAGAAGGCATTTACTGCAACCGCCGGCCCTGGTAATACCCTGATGCAGGAACCTATGTCCATGGCTGAGGCTATGCGCCTTCCTTCGGTTGTGGTGGTGCAACAGAGGGGAGGTCCTTCCACAGCTACAGTTATTTATTCCCAGCAGGAGGTCACTATGACCACCCTGGGAGGCAACGGCGAGGGCCTGCGAGTGGTCTACTCCACTTCCACCCACCAGGAATTGTTCGATTATACCATCAAGGCCTTCAACACGGCCTGGAAATACAGATTCCCCACCTTCGTGCTGGGCGACGGCTACCAGGCGAAAATGAGGGAGTCCCTTACCATGTACGACCCCGAGGAAAAGGGCATTGAGCTGTTGTCTGCCGAAGCTTACATGGGCAAACCCGGTACCCCCGGTGTGGACAGGCCGCCCGCCCAGTACCGCAACACCTATAACGTTGAAGAAGAACTCTATGAGGTTTTGGAGGGCTATTTTGCTGATTACGCAAAAATGGCACCGGAAGTTGCCGAGTATGAAAGCTTCGGCGTGGAGGACAGCGACCTGGTGGTGGTGTCCCACGGCGTTGTGGCCAGAGCCTGTAAGGAGGCCGTCAAGGAATTAAGGGAAGTAGGGGTCAAGGTCGGCTACTTCCGCCCCATAACCCTCCGCCCGTTGCCGGTGAAGCAACTGCGGGAGACTGCGGATAAAGTGGGAAGGTTTTTGGTGGTTGAATCGGCCCAGGGCCAGCTTGACCGGCTGCTTAAGGAAGCCGTGTTCGGCGCCAGGGTGGAAATGATACCGATGTACAAACCCGGTGTAGGCATTACCTCGGAAGAGGTTGTGACCAAAGTTAAATCCGTGCTGGGCTAGATTCGATATTTTAGAGAGATTGTAACTACCCTGAAAATGCTCATACTGAGTGAATTACTGGTCAGGAGTCAGAAGCCAGGAGTCAGGAGTCAGGAGGTTTCAGGCATTCCTTGCACCAGAAAACTTAAGCATGCTCTGTGGCTAAGTATTTTCATTGTCCGTGGCGACGCGTGCGGTATGAATGTCTACTTAGGGGTCAGAAGCCAGGAGCAAGAATGAGAGAACAGGCATTCTGAATTCTGACTACTGAATTCTGAATACCTGAATAATAAAAGAGAGATTTATATTTTGAGAGAGATTCAATACATGAGTGACGACACCGGGCGGGCATAAAAGCTTTTGCCCGGGCTGCTGATATTGAAAGGAGGCTGTTTCATGTCTGTGCAACCTGCCATGCCAAAAAGCTGGCGACTGGATACAAAACCACACAAATTCTGCCCCGGCTGCGGCCACGGACTGGTGTTAAAAGCCCTGGGCCAGGCCATTGACGAACTGGGTATACAGGACCGGGCTGTTTTCGGATGTGATATAGGATGTTCACTTTTATCCTGGGACTTTTTCAATGTGGATACCATACAGACTCACCACGGGCGGACAACCCCGGTTATCACCGGGATGAAGAGGGCAAACCCCAACCTAATAGGTATCGCCTACATGGGTGACGGCGGCGGCTATGCCATCGGTTCCCAGCATCTGGTCAACGCTGCGGCCAGAAACGAAAGGATAACCGTCATATTGGTTAACAACACCCAGTATGGTATGACCGGCGGGCAAATGGCCCCCACCACCATGCCCGGTCAGAAGACTGAAACAAGCCCTTACGGAAGAGATCCGGAAAAAACCGGTTATCCCACCCAGGGACCGGAAATGGTTGCCGCCATTACCAAGGAAGGGGCCTACGTGGCCCGGGGCACGGTGGCCAACCTTAGGCAGCTAAAGGGATTTATTAAAAAGGCTCTGGAAAACCAGATTAACGGGGGAGGCTTCTCCTTCGTGGAAGCCCTGTCCACCTGTCCCACCAACTGGCGTACCAACGCCGAGGAGACCTGGAACTTCGTGGAGAAGGAAATGACCAAGTACTTCAAGGTGGGAGAAATTAAGGTGCCCGGACCCCGGCAAGAGGAGGGAAATTAAACATGGCTAAGGCGGTTAAGATCATCCTGGCAGGGGAAGGCGGCCAGGGTGTGCAGTCGGTGGCGGAAATCATTGCCGAAGCGGCCAACGAGCAGGGCCGCGAAGCCCTTTACATTCCCAACTTCGGGGTGGAGCAGAGGGGCGGCGTTTCCGTGGCCTACCTTCAGATTGGCGATGAACCCATCGGCGCGCCTAAATTTTTAACAGGAGATATTGTTGTGGCTCTAAGCGACCGGGCAGTACACCGTACCCGCCAGTATGTAGGTCCGGATACGGTTTTTGTATATGATTCCGGTATTGAAGGGGTGGAGGACGCCATTCCCACCAACGCTAAAAAGGTGTTGGCTATTCCAGCCATAGACGTGGCCAAAAGCGAGTTGCACCCCAGGGTTTTCAACATCATCATCATGGGGGCGGTAATCAAGGCCACCGGCGTGGTGCCCGAGGATAGGGCCAAGGACGCCATTGAGAAAAAACTGGGCTACAAGTTCGAGAAAAACCCCAAACTCCGGGAGCTGAATTTCAAGGCTATTGACCGGGGCGCCGAACTTGTTGCCGGTGCGCTGTAAAGGAGGGGCATTGATCATGACGCAAACCTTTAATGGAAGAACTATAGAGGGGGACAAGGGATTCTGGACCATTTTCCCCGGACTGTGCAAGGGCTGTGGCCTGTGCATACAGAAGTGCCCCAAAAAGTGCATGTCCTGGTCAGATGTGCTGGGGGTATATGGAACACCTTCGGTGGAGATTAACAGCGAAGAGTGCATCGCCTGCGGCACCTGCCAGACTTTCTGTCCCGACACCGCCATTGCGGTAGAGCGTAAGAAAAAAGAGAAGGAACAGTAAAATATGGTAAAACGCCACCACCGGGCAAAGCCCGGTGGTTATTTTTATAAAAATACCGGGATACTAACGTAAACGATCAGCGTAAACGGCGATTTTTGAGCCTCAGCGAAGCTCATGAGCCAGGGGTAAAACCGCTGCCACATGAACAGGGTAAACAACAAAATGTTCTCAGGATTGGATGGGGGTTAAAAAATGAGCGAACAGAGGTTTATAAAAAATATTGATTTTGCCAGGGTCTTAGAAATGGAATCCCTGGTTGACTACCAGGAGGGCAGGGTGATCAGCAGGACCCTGGCCCAGGGCCGGGCCATGAGCGTGACACTGTTTGCCTTTGCCAAAGGAGAGGAAATAAGCACCCATTCCTCTTCAGGTGACGCTATGGTTTACCTGCTGGACGGCGAGGCGGAGGTTGTGGTGGGACAGGAAAAATTTATCCTGAACAAAGGGCAGACAATAGTGATGCCGGCCAACGTTCCCCACGGGCTGACTGCCACTGAAAAATTCAAAATGCTGCTTATTGTAATTTTCGAAAAGTAACCACCGGAAGGGCCGGGGCATATTGTAGAGTGCCCCGCCTTTTTTGGGCCGGTGGTTATACTTTATACGGGTGGTGCTTTTTTGAAAACGAGCTATTTCAGATACGGGGTTCACTCCCTGCCAGCCGGCAGGTGTCTTTTCTGCGGCAGGGAGGTGGGAGCCGCCACTATCGGGTTGCTGATAAACGGGAAGCATATCTGCAGCAACTGCGAAAGAGGCCTGATCCGGTGCCGGTGCGGGGATGAAAGTTACAGTCATTACGTTAACGGGCTTAAAAAAATATGGCGCTGTCCGGTGGCCTGACTCAAGCCCAAATTTTCCTTTTTTTTGGCCAGCCTTATGCGCCGGTGGGCAAGCTCTATGTCGTTTCTGATTTGCTGTAGCGTAACCGGGTTCAGTCCTGTAAGCCGGGCTATTTCAAAATCGGAACGGCCTTTTTTCCATGCCCGGATCAGGGTATGAACGTTGGTGCGGTACTTCTTGGAAAGGCTTTTTTCGTCGATGGTAAAATTACCAGGCAATTACTTAACCCCCCTTCTTTGAAATACTGGTTTTACGGGCCCACACAATAAGGGAAACGTTGGCCGCCAGAGCATGCGACGGGAGTTGATCGTAAAGCTATTTAACTCAGACCATGAACAGTTTTTTTCTTAAAGATATTTTGCTTAAAAATCCTGCAACTATAATTAAAAACTGCTGGTAAAATATAAAGCGCAGTCTGGTGGCGGGAATTACTGGCATTATGTTAAAATGATTAATATAAGTGAACCTTGGGTTCGGAAGGGGTTATTCCCCTACCGAACATACGTTGGGGACATTCCTCTGACCATAAAGAAATGCGCCTGGGAGAGGTGTGTCCCCTGACCTTAAAAGTGAACTTAGTTCGAATAAGTTGGGGACATTCCTCACCCCAAAGTCAGGCTTTAAATAGAGGTGTGTCCCCTATCCTTAATTGCCTGTTGATCCCGACCTTTGGAGGACGGGGTCTTACAGGCTGTTAGCGAGATAAAATAAACGACTGGGTGGTTTTTTGTCTCTAAATCAAAAGGAAACGCCACTGCTAAGCGCCATCTTGAAAATAGCCGCCGGTACCGCGGGGCGGTTTCACGTTCCCGGCCACAGCGGGACTTCCGTGCTTTCGGATTTATTGGACATGCTGGGGCCGGAACTGTTTCGGGCGGACCTGACCGAGTTGCCCGGACTGGATGATTTAAGCAGCCCCTCCGGGGTGATAGAATACGCTCAGCAACTGGCGGCCGATGCTTTCGGCGCAGACAGGACTTTTTTTCTGCTAAACGGCAGCACCCTGGGGTTACAAGCCCTGGTGGCGGCCTGTTGCCCTCCGGGCAGTAAAATTATACTACCCAGAAATATTCACCGCTCCCTGCTGGGGGGGATAATAATCAGCGGCGCCCGGCCGGTTTTTTTGAATCCGGGCATTGTGCCGGGTTTTAATTTTGCTTCGGGATTGCCACGGGAAACTGTACAACTGGCGATGGCCGTCCATCCGGACGCCAGGGCACTGCTGCTCATACATCCCAGCTATTACGGCGTAACCGGGGATACCGGGGCGCATGCGGCGGCGGCCCATGAAGCCGGTATTCCGGTTATCGCAGACGAAGCCCACGGAGCTCACCTCCGGTTTCACCCCGGCTTTCCGGGGGACTCATTAACTCTGGGGGTGGACGCCTCGGTGCAAAGCATGCACAAAACAGGGGGGTCGCTTACCCAAACCGCGCTGCTGCATTTAAAAGGGGGCCGCCTGGATTGGAGGAGGGTTGCCGGGACGCTGGCGCTGCTGCAGTCCAGCAGCCCGTCATACCCGCTGATGGCTTCCCTGGACGCGGCCAGAAAGCACCTTGTAACGGAAGGTGACCTGCTGCGGCAGCAGTTGGAACTGGCCCTGGCACTGAGGGAAAAATTGATCAAAATAAAAGGTATTGAGGTTTTCGACAGCGAACATGTTGATGGCGATGCGGTACACGGCTTTGATCCTCTGAGGGTGGTTGTTTCGGTTAGGAAGGCAGGCCTGACGGGATATGAGGCCGCCGGTTGGCTGGCCCGCCGGGGATTGTTTGTGGAGATGGCTGATCCGCAGAACCTGGTGCTGGTCATTGGCCTGGGGGTTAATGCCGTTCACTGTGAAAATTTGCTTCAGGCATTAAAGGAAGCTGTTAAAAGTGATAACTTTTACGGTAAAGGAGCGCCCGGTTTCGGGATAGCGCCGATAGCCGCTGCCAGGATGTCTCCCCGGGAGGCGTGGTTTGCCCCCTCCAGAAATGTGCCGCTGCATCAGGCCTCCGGTAAGGTCAGCGCGGAATGGGTGGCAGTGTTTCCGCCGGGCATTCCCGCACTTATACCGGGTGAAGAAATAAATCCGGAGATGATAGAATTTCTTTCTGCCGTAAGGGCGGCGGGAGCGCATGTACAGGGGCCTTGCGACCCTTCCTTGGGTTTTTTGCGGGTGGTTGATGGATGATTACCGGTACAAGCAGGTTTATAGTATTTGAAGGTATTGACGGCTGCGGTAAAACCACCCAGCTCTCAATGCTTAACAGTTCCCTTACTGGAATGGGGTACAGCATGTTATGCACCAGGGACCCCGGAGGAACCCTGCTGGGGGAACATATCCGCCGGATACTGCTAACTCCGGGAGCGCCGTTGCACCCGGAGGCGGAGGCGCTTCTTTTTGCCGCCTCAAGAGCCCAGAATGTGCAGGAGGTTATCAGGCCGGCATTAAACCGCGGAATGGCGGTGCTTTCCGACCGTTTTACCGATTCCACCTTGACTTATCAGGGCTACGGCCGGGGGCTGGACATGGAGTTTTTAATCTATTTGAATGATAAGGCGGCTGGAGGTCTGGTTCCCGGACTAACTGTTTTGCTTGACATCGACCCGGGTGCGGCCATGTCCAGGATCAGGGGACCGGCAGACAGACTGGAACTGGAGAAGGTGGATTTTTTCAACCGGGTTCGCGGCGGGTATCTTTCGCTGGTTAATTCCCAGGAGCGGCGCTACCTGGTTTTGGATGCTGAAAGAGAGCCGGAGATACTTCACCGGGAGATTCTGGCAGCAGTGGTTAAATTGCTGGAGGATGGCGGATGATAAAAAGCCTGGGAGAAATTATCGGACATAAAAAAGCCGTGGAAAAATTTAAGCGGGCTGCTTCCTCCGGACGGGTTTCTCACGCCTATTTGCTGGCGGGCCCCCCCGCTGTGGGCAAGGAGACGCTGGCTATGGCCTTTGCCAGGGCGCTGCTATGCCACCGGCCCCTGGAAGGAGACAGTTGCGGGGTCTGTACTGGCTGTCGGCAGACAAATGAAGGGGTTCATCCGGATCTGGCTATTACGGGACCATCCGGGGCCACTATTAAAATAGAACAGGTCAGGCTGCTGCAGCGGGAGACCAATTTCGGCCCCCGTGCCGGGAACTGGGCTGTAAATATTATCCCGGACGCCGATACCATGACCCCGGAGGCGGCCAATTGCCTGTTGAAAACCCTGGAAGAACCGGTTTCGGGAACTGTATTCCTGCTTATCACAGCAAAACCCCAGATGCTTCTTCCCACAGTGGTGTCCCGCTGCCAGCAGATTTATCTGCAATCCCTTTCCGAGGGAGAACTGGCACTGGGACTGACCCGAAACGGGGTTGATAGAATTGAGGAACTTCCCCTGGCCCTGGCCGGAGGAAGTCTAAGCAAGGCCCTGTCACTGGCTGACGGAAGCGCTGCAGCCGAAAGGGACGGGGTGGAGAACCTGGCCTGGAGGCTCACCCGTTCTGGTACAGAAAGCGCGCTTAAATTGGCGGAAGAGCTGTCCGGAGGGACTTCCCGGGGGACAGGCAAGGCTCCTGACAGAAAGCATTTAAACAACATGCTGGATTTGCTGTTATTGTGGTACCGGGATATAATGTTGGAGAAGGAATCCGCGGGTGGCAAACATACCGTTAACCGGGACAGGGCCGGTGTTATTAAAGAAATGGCCCCTTTTTACACCACCGGGCGGATTATTGAAATAATAAATCATATTGAACAGGCCAAAGGTGCTTTGGCGGCCGGAGCCAATATTCGTCTAGCCTTGGAGTCTTTATTTTTAAAGCTTTCGACGGGTACCGGCCGGGGGAGGTAATTTATAATATGCCCTACCAGGTAGTGGGGGTCAGATTTAAAAAGGCGGGAAAAGTTTATTATTTTGACCCGGGGGAATACAACCCTCCGGTTGGGTCGGGAGTTATTGTGGAAACCGCCAGAGGAGTTGAATACGGCTCCGTGGTGGCCGGGCTCATGACTGTTCCGGATGAGGAGATAATGGTTCCCCTGAAAAAGGTGCTCCGTATCGCCACCGAGGAGGACACGCTTCAACTGGAGTCAAATAGGGAAAAGGAAAAAAAGGCATTTCAAGTGGGTCTGGACAAAATAGCCGCCCACGGCCTGCCAATGAAGCTGGTGGGAGTGGAGCACACCTTTGACGGGAATAAAATAATATTTTACTTTACCGCAGATGGAAGGATAGATTTCAGGGAACTGGTAAAGGATTTGGCGGCGGTTTTCCGAACCAGGATAGAACTACGGCAGATAGGAGTAAGGGACGAGGCAAAAATACTGGGAGGCTTAGGTTGCTGCGGTCGGGAGCTATGTTGTTGCTCATGGCTGGCGGATTTTGCCTCGGTTTCCATCAGGATGGCCAAGGACCAGAATCTATCTCTGAATCCTACAAAAATTTCAGGCATTTGCGGCCGGTTGATGTGTTGCCTGAAATATGAAAACGACATTTATGAACAGGCCAGGGAAGAGTTCCCGGAGGTGGGCAGCAGAGTACAGACACCTCTTGGGGAGGGCCGGGTAACCGGAATCAATATTTTCAAAAAAACAGTCAGTGTGGAGCACAATGAGAGCAAGGCCATTAAGGATTATCACTATAAAGAAGTTACTTCCCTGGGAGCGAGGAATGAAAATGGCACATCCGCTGGGAACAATAATCAGGCAGTTGGAAATGAAAATTCAGGACATATCCAGAGATTTGTCCAAGATTAAAAAATAAGTGCATACCCTTGAAGATGAAAATTAGAAACTTAAAGGTGAACTGGCACGTCTGATTATTGGTGAGACCGGAGTGGAGATTGCTGCCGGCGAA
>CBEULQ010000061.1:0-9617 GCA_965543975.1 uncultured Desulfocucumis sp.
CTGAATTTACTTCAGCCTATTTATCACTCATATTATATTTATAATGCTGCAAGCCTATTTGGGTACATATCTTGATTACAGATGGTGTTGTCTGGATTACTGATATCTGTGATTAACACAAGTTCATCGTGGATTTGGCTATGGTAAAGACAGAATACTATGTGTATAATATGTAAGATAGGTAATTTTTCAGCTTAAGCTGAAAAGGATAATCGTACAATTCTCTAAGGTTGGATAAATAATGATAAATGTTGATTCAATATCTAATTTACACGAATTACTAGGATGTGAAAAGCCAAAGCATCCACTAATTACCTTGATTGATTTTAATAGTATTAAACCCAGTGAAGAATTTTACAACATCTCATTCACACTAAATTTCTATATGATATCTCTAAAAAATAATCCCGATTGTGAAATTAAATACGGGAGACAATACTATGACTTTCGTGAGGGTAGCCTTATATTTACAGCACCTGGGCAAGTATTGGCTAGTGGAGAAAGTTATGCAAGCGAGAAAACGAATGGCTGGATGCTTTGTGTTCACCCTGATTTAATAAGGGGCAGCTCATTATGGCGTAAAATGTCTGAATACAGCTTTTTTGAATATGAAGTGAACGAAGCGTTGCATCTCTCCGAACTGGAGAAAGAAATTATTGAGCGTATAGTTAAAAATATACAAGTAGAATATAGTGGAAATTTAGATTCCTACAGTAATGACTTAATTGTCTCAAATCTTGAAGTGCTCTTAAACTATGCCAAACGCTTTTACGGTAGGCAATTCATTACGAGAACGGTTGTTTATAAAGAGGCGGTTGCAAAATTTGAAATGCTTTTGAAAGAACAGTGTACTGTGGAGGTTATCGAAAGGTTAGGAACGCCAAGCGTAAAAGGACTTGCACAAGCTATGGGTTATTCACCTAATTATCTTTCTGATATGCTGAAAAAAGAAACTGGAAGAACGGCGCAAGAGTATATAAAATTACGAGTTCTGGAACTCGCAGAAAACTTACTTCTGACGACTAGAGAACCAATATACCGTATTGCTGATAAACTTGGATTTGAGCAGCCGTCTAGTCTTACAAAATTTTTCAAGGCACAATTAGGTGTAAGTCCTGTTGATTTTAGAAAACGACATACGGTTTGAAACTACTTTTCTTCTTATGGGTTGCGTCCGATAATGTGCCATTCTGAAAACTAGAAACCCCGGGATTTCCGCGCCTTGGCGGTGTCCGGGGTTTTTAGTATCCATTTGTACAGGTTATGCAATAGAATTATGGTGTTTTTATACAAATCATTGGCCAAATTCTGTATGAAAATTCTCTTAGCGTACGATTTTTTTGTGCGCCGTGCAAAGGCACGGCCTTTCAGCGGGTGCGAATCCCGCCCGGCAACCTTCGCTCCAGCCGGTAGCAGTCGGAGCAGGCGGGGAGGTAACGAAACGTCTGAAGCCTCCGATCTAGAGAGTCATGTAAAGTGACTTGGCGAGTATGCAGGCCGTAATGTGAGTGAACGCTGAGCAGGCCTCGAAAGACGCGATGCGGAAGCCGACCCGCCAAAAATTCGGGGAAGGCTGCCATCATAGGGGAAGAGAGCGAAACATGCACCCTATGGTTCCGCCGGGGTAGTGGCGACAGCATGCATACAAGAGGAAGGCCGATGCAACACGGGAAGCCCCATGGCGTGATCGAACGCGAAGATCAACCGGACGCCGGTGACGGACAGACCGGGCGCAATGGGGTGACGGAGAGGTTCGTAGTACTGATGAGGCTGGGTAATGCCAGTGGAGGGAAGGAACCTCAGTTCAGAACTGACGTCGAAAGTGGGGAGGGACAGGAGATTGGGAAACCTAGCAACTCCGACTAGTGTTCAGAAACTGCAAACGGCGTTACATGCGAAAGCGAAGGAATCACCCGAGTTTCGCTTCTATGCGCTATACGACAAGATTTACCGAATGGACGTACTGACGCATGCCTATGTCTGCTGCCGTGCCAACAAGGGCGCATCAGGGGTGGATGGTCTGACGTTCGAGGATGTTGAGGCGTATGGACGGGAGCAGTGGCTTAGGGAACTGGCGCAACAGCTCCGGGAAGGAACATACCGCCCGGAAGCGGTAAGAAGAGTCTATATTCCAAAACCTAATGGTAAACTCAGGCCGCTTGGTATTCCCCGACTGGCGGAAAGGGTGTGTCAGACGGCGGCGATGCTGGTCTTGGAGCCAATCTTCGAGGCCGACCTGCCACCAGAACAACATGCTTATCGGCAGAACCGGAATGCGCAGAGCGCCGTGCGTGAGGTACACGGGTTACTGGTCAGTGGCTACAGGGATGTTGTAGATGCCGATTTAGCCGGCTATTTCGACACGATTCCTCATATCGAGCTCATGAAATCGGTAGCGCGTCGGGTGGTTGACCGGCGCATGCTGCATCTTGTGAAGATGTGGCTCGACGCTCCGGTAGAAGAGCTAGACGAGCGTGGCCGGAAGAGACGTACGACGACAAACCGAGACGCTAAGAAAGGTATCCCGCAAGGGTCTCCGATTTCCCCCCTATTGTCCAACTTGTACATGCGACGGTTTCTCCTGTGGTGGAAGCAGGCAGGGCTTGAACAGCGACTTGGCGCACGAATCGTCAATTATGCTGACGATCTGGTCATTTGCTGCAAAGGCAACACCGCCGAAATGGCGCTGAATGCGATGCGGCAAATGATGACGAGGCTGAAGCTGGCGGTGAACGAAGAAAAGACTCGAACTTGCCGTTTACCGGACGATGAATTTGACTTCTTAGGATACACCTTTGGTCGGCGCTACTCACCTAAGACTGGGAGGCCTTATATAGCCACCCGTCCGTCGAAGAAGAGCATCAAGCGCATGATTGAAGCGGTACATGTCCAGACTGGTAGAAATATGACATGGCTTGATGCCGAGGAGATGGTAACCCGGCTGAATCAGAAACTTAGAGGATGGGCCAACTATTTCTCTCTTGGCCCGGTTACGTCCGCCTATCGGTTCATTGATCGGTACACCACGACGCGGCTCCGCCGGTGGCTTTGCGAGAAGCATAAACAGCGCAGCAGGGGTATTCAGCGCTACCCTGATGAGTATTTGTATCAACAACTCCAACTCATCCGCCTGCCGATGCTTCCGCGAGGCTTTCCGTGGGCGAAGGCATGATGTTCTGTCCGAGAGCCGGATGCGTTAGTTGCGCACGTCCGGTTCGATGAGCGGGATGTGAAAACGGAGTCATGGTTACGCTAGTGAGGCACCGCCAAACGAAAGGGGCGGCAACAGATAGGCAGAACCTAACACCACCGCGTCACATCCCGACTCTACCCGTTTCGTGAACAGACCCCTTATTCCCCTTTATTCCCCTGGTTCCTTTTTCTGGTCCCCAAATAAAGTAGCGATAACAAAAAAGGGTGCCAGTTTCCTGGTCCCCGTTTACAGTAGCACTGGTTCCCTTTTTGGTATAAATTCTAAGAAGCGTTTCCACTTTTGATCCACCAAAAAAGAAACCCAGGTTTAGTAACCTGGGTTTCTTTTTTGGGTCCTTATAGGGGCAAAAAAATAAATTCAATAAATCAAAAAGTCAAGCCTGACCCCCGTGACCCCTGCAATAAAGTTGTGAACTAAAAGCCCCTCTATGGGGCTTTTTCGCTGTTAAAAAATAGCTTATTGAAGCATACAAATTGCTAACAAAAAAAGCGCCACTAGTAAGGTTTAATCCTTATCTAGTGGCGTTTGCTTAGAAAATCAAAGTATGTTTTTCCCCAATGTTTCAGCTCTCTTTAGTCCGTCGGTCTTCAGAATATCATCTTTATCATGAAGACCCGGTACAATGATTATGCCGCTATCCTTCCAACTCAGGTAATCAGCTATTAGCTTATAGGACTTAACAATACCCTCGTAATTAATCTCATCTTTCTCACCTCCGCAGACTAGAAGCACGCATTCCTTTATCTTCAATGTCCTTTTCCCAATGATAAAAGAATAAAGCTTGTCAATAGCAGCTTTCAGCTTTGCCGGAAACGAGAACCAGTACAATGGTGTTGCGAACACAACCATATCAGCTTGCTCCAGAAGCGGCGCAAGTTCATTAAAATCGTCCGGAACAGAACAAGCGCTACCCTTACTGAAACAAGTCTTACAGTCTATACATCCCTTAATGCTTTTATCTGCGGTTGTATATTTTACCGTCGTATGTCCCGCCTGCCGGGCGCCGGCAATAAATGCATCTGCCAACTTATCGCTATTGCCGCCTTTTCTATGGCTACCTGTTAAAATGAGTATATTTTTTGACATATATAGATTTCTCCCTTAATAAACTCTCAATTTCTTCATTTTTCTTGATTTATTGCAGTATTTCACTTTAAGTAATAACTTGCTAATTTCAGGAATACTGAAGTCTTTTTATTTACTTACTTTTTTCGGATAATAATATTCCACCGACCCCAATATTGTCGATGTCATTTTCTTTCACTAAAACGACATAAGCCTGTTCGGGGATATTCATAATGCTGCTTGCAGATTTAGTTAAAGTTGCTACTAATTCACGCTTCTGCTCTTTACTTAACTTAGATGCCTCAATTGTGATTACAGGCATTTGTTTCACTCCTCACCATGTTATTGATTAAAAGTTTCAGCCTCGCTTCGCTAAAAGCCCCCTCAATATGCTGATATCGCCCTTCTCTAAGACATTTAACTATTGAAGATGCACGCCTTGGGAGTTACGCCAAAACATTTGTTGCAAGATATACATTTCGCTTTTTCAGTATTGCCACTCGCCCACCTGTTAACCAACTCCGGTTCGCGTAAAAATGGTCTTGAAAATGAAAAATACTCAATCTTAGTATTATTTAATATTTCGCTCATGGTTTCGAGGCTGCGGTTGCCACCAACCAGAGCCACAGGAACCTTGACCTGCTCAGCAATCTTAGCGGCGTAATCTCTGAAATAGGACTCTTGATCGGGCCTATTGGCGATTCTGGCCGGCCCCTCCCCTTCCCGCGAAGAAGAGCAGCCACCGGAAACTTCAATAAGGTCAACACCTAAGTCAGATAATAATTTGCTGACATACATGCTATCTGCAAGAGAAAGTCCATTATCCATGAAGTCATCACAGTTGATTTTTACCATAACTGGGTAATCATCGCCGACCGCTTCCCTTACCGCCTGATAGGTTTCTCCAACGATTCTCGCTCTGTTTTCGATAGAACCGCCATATTCATCTGTTCTTCTATTATAGTAAGGTGTTAAAAACTGACTCAGCAAGTATCCATGAGCTACATGCAACTGCACACCGTCAAACCCGGCTTTCTTTGTGCTGGTAGCAGCATCAGCGAAAGCTTGAATAACTCCTTTTATTTCTGCCTTGGTCATTTCTTGGGGCATAGTTTTCATCGCCAGGTTTTCTACCGCAGAAGGCGCTATTACTGTTCTTTCGCTAACATTAAAGTCTGTATTAGAGCCGCCATGGACAATTTGCATGACGATAGCTGCGCCATATTCGTGAATCTTGTCTGTCAACTGCTTATACTCCTCAATAAAACTGTCATCATAGATTCCCATCATGTTTGGTAAAGGCTGGCCAGATTTAAGCACGTAAGCAAAGCCGGTAATTATAGTGCCTACGCCCCCCTTGGCCAAATCTTCGTATACCTTGGATAGTTCCTGTGTGATGTGACCTTTTTGATCGGCCAGTTCCTCCCAGGTAGCTGAACGGAAGAATCTGTTCTTTAAATTTAGTTTTTTTACTTTTGTAGAATCGAAAACTGTTTTCATTACTTTTTTCCTCTTTCTTAATTTGCTTAAAGGGAATTGCCGTAACCTCCCCTTGGTTTTTTGTTTCCTGGAAGCGCTATCCGTGCTATAATAATATATACTAATATCACAACTAGCAAGTACGCACTTATTTGTGGCATAGTATCTATTTTGATACCGCATGTATTTTATTTTCATTTCCATATGTATCAAAGGAGGAATTGTAACTTGATTAAATTTCGAAATACCGAATATCACTGTCCAATGGAATTAACCCTAGACCTAATAGGCGGAAAATGGAAATCACTAATACTATGGCATTTAGGAGAAAACACCTTGCGGTTTAGCGAATTAAAAAAAGCCTTGCCCAAAATAACGCAAAAAATGCTGACTCAGCAACTTAGAGAACTGGAACAAGACGGGTTGGTCGAGCGATATATATACACTCAGGTGCCGCCGAAAGTCGAATATTCTCTTACAGATGCTGGCAAGACGTTATTGCCTATTTTAACGACAATGTCCCAATGGGGAATTAACTATGCCAACGAGACCGAGCCAATGAATCAAGTAATAACATGTCACAAGATGACCGATATCATTAAATAGATAAAAAGACAAAGCGCCCTTGCCTTTTATGTAAGTAAGGTGGTGGAGTTTTATGAAAAAAATTGGGGTATACTGGTTGGCGGCAATATTACTTTTATTTCTAAGCGGCGGTTATGTGTGGGCCGGTGAAAACCCGCCGGAGGCCAAGGTGGGCCACAGGCATTGGGTATACGATGAATTAGCGGCTTTTAAGCAGTCTTTTATCCCGGTGGTGCATGACTCAACTGGTAGAATAACAGATGAAGAAAAGAAAATACTGCAAGAAGACATATTTAACGTGGAAAAACTTGATCAGGCCATAGAAGTGAAACACTGGGCTCTTTTGCTCAGAATAGTGCTGAACCTGCCCGGGGAGAGGGTGGATCAACTGCTGGACATGTATGTCTATGGACTGGCTTCGGGAAATACAATTCTAAGGGAAGACGCGGCAGGAGGAGTGGTTAAGCTCCTGACTGTTAAATATTTGTCTGGAAGTGCCTCTGCCGCCGAACTGGAGCAAGCAAAAGCACTTCTGGATTTGGATAATATTTCAGAAAAACAAAGAGATTTGGTCCGGAAGGCATATTGCGAAGGCATTTTGGACGGTACCGTAAACGACTACTTCAGACCGAAGGAAGAGCTGACCAACGCTGAAGCGGTTTCAATGCTGTACAAAGTTATCTGTAAGTATGAAATTGATTTCAACGATATGGGCATTCAGGAAAAGAGCCAGATCCCGGCCAGTGACTTGAAAGAGCACTGGGCTGCCATCGCTTTGAAGAAAGCCATGGAAGGAAACGCTTCAAGGGTGGAACTCCTAAAGGGGGCGGAGAGGATAATCATGTCCGGTAACCACGGCAATCGGCAGGATTACCTGGAACAGCCCATACCTGTGGAGATATGGAATGATCTGCTTATGGAAACATTAAACCTGCCCAACGACAGGTATGAAAAGAACTTTCTTGAGGGTTACACTTACGGCCTGTCGGAAGGTGAATACATATCCAGGGGGAGCGCGGTGGCTGGAATGGTCAAATTGCTTCACGCCGCGGAATTGGTGGAGGCAAGGGACGCTACCGAAGAAGAGCAGAATATATCATTAAAACGTTTCTACGATTATGATAAAGCCTGGGATCAAAGCAAGCTTGCAATAGCGTATAGCGAGGGATTGATTTTAGGAAATGGCGACGGCACCTTTAAACCTGAGCGCCTGCTCACCTATGGTGAGGCTCTGGCCCTGGCGGTAAGGATTATAGAAAAGTATTATTAGAGGAGAAACAAGGAGTGTGTATATTGCAACGATCAAGAAAGTTTCATTTCTGAATTTAAGCGATTTTGAACAAGGCTACAATTATAAAGAGACAGTAATACCTGATAATGCAGTTCGGCAGCCAATATCATAATAGAGTGGCATTGTTTAGCACGAATAGGGGTGGCATGGGGACGCTGCATTTGACATATTAGATTAAGAAGGTGGCAAGCGAAACGTCCCCATGTCACCCCAGGACAAGGAACCCCGGACAACATATTGTGTAACCTCTCATTACCTGATAATCAAATCTTTACTGTTTTCCATCTGCCTCTTGTAAAGAGCCAAAGTGTGAATAGTCCCACCGAAGTTTCTGAAATAAATACACCCCAAAACACTCCCGAATGTTCCCAGCCAAACTTAATGGCTAGAACGTAGGATAAAGGTATTTGAATAAGCCAAAAAAACACAATGTTAATCTTCGTTGGCGTTTTTGTGTCTCCCGCACCGTTGAATGCCTGCACTGACACCATCCACCAGCCGTATACAATAAAAGAATAAGAAAGTATCTGTAGCCATTCTGCGCCAATGTCTATTACACGTTCGTTTTCCGTAAAGAGGGCCATCAACGTTTGGTTCAATGAAAAGTACACGATCGAAACACTCAGCAGAAATATCATATTATAAAAACCAATTTTCCATACCGAGGATTCGGCACGTTCGGTATATCCCGCACCCAGGTTTTGTCCTACCAGTGTTGCAGCGGCATTGGATAATCCCCAGGCGGGCATCATGGTAAACATTAAAATTCGTAATGCAATAGTAGAGCCTGCTACCGCTTCACTGCCTACATAGGCCAGTATACGCATCAGGAAAATCCACGAAGTCGTGGCCACAATCATTTGCCCCACTCCGCCCAATGAAGTGCGTATGATGTTGAATATAACCTTTGAGTCCCAATGGATTTGTGAAAGTTTTACCCGAATGTGTTTTCCTCCTTTGAAAAGTATCCATAATTGTGTTGTTACCCCTATGCCCCGTCCGATAGTGGTGGCTATGGCTGCTCCTTCTATTCCTAATGCCGGAACAGGTCCCCATCCGAAAATCAGTAAAGGATCTAAAAGAATGTTGAATCCATTGGCAATCCAAAGTACACGCATGGCAATGGCTGCATCTCCGGCTCCACGGAATATGGCGTTGATCACGAACAACAGAATAATGACGAAATTTCCACCAAGCATCCATTGTGTATAGCGATAGCCATGCTCAATAGCCCATGCATCTGCGCCCATGAGCGTGAGTAATTTTTTGGAAAAGAAAATGCCGGCAATGGCAAAAGGAATGGAACATAATATAGCCAGAAAAATAGATTGAACGGCTGATATTCCTGCCTCTTCTTTGTTCTTCTCGCCTATTCTTCTGGCGATAATTGCCGTCACCGCTGTGGCAAGTCCCATTGCAAGAGAATACAACAGGTACAGATAAGTTTCTGTAAGTCCAACAGTGGCCACGGCAGAAGCTCCCAGTTTGCCGACAAAGTATATATCCACTACGGCAAAAGTGGATTCCATCATTAATTCTAAAATCATGGGAACGGCCAGGAGGAAGATTGCCCTTTTAAGACCAATCTGTGTGTAATCGGCTTCTGTACCCCGTATGGCGTCTTTCAGCTCCTGCCAAATCGAACGCGATATTGAAGGTGAGGCTAGTTCAGCCGCTGATTTTTTATTTTCCATAATATTTCCTTTTAATCGTATTGTTTAAATTTTTTACATACGCAGAACAGTTGCTGAAGCACCCCGTATTTTCCAAGTTCTTCCGGTTTGACTGTCAGCCACGAGACACCTTCATTCAGCCTGCTTAACCCGACACAAAAAAGGCTCCTCTTGTTGCCGTTTATGTCCGGTAATACCGTTTCGGGTTTTACACACTGCACTATTTAATTATTGCAGAATACATTTTCGTTGGAAATAGAAATTTACTTTTTACATACTTATATCCATTATTTCTTATGAATTCAATAGC
>CBEULQ010000062.1:0-9461 GCA_965543975.1 uncultured Desulfocucumis sp.
AGGTATTACAGTTTCTTGGAAAAAAAAGTGATCTTTTCACCTTCCTGAAACAGGATATTGTCATAATTTGTAGAACTACCAAATTAATTTTTTAATAAGATCTTCGGTGCTTTGTTATTAAAATCAGTTCGATTAGAAAAGAGGTGTTTGGCGTGCAAAACACCGATTTTATCAAGGATTTTACGGAAGAGGCCCTGAGCCATATAGATTCTGCCGAAGTGGGACTTTTAAAAATTGAGAGCGGTGACGGAGACGCTGATATAATCCACGGCATCTTCAGGAACCTTCACAGTATAAAAGGAACTGCCGGTTTCTTTAACCTTAAAAACATCGTGAACTTGTCTCACGCCATGGAAAACCTGCTCGGAGAAATAAGAAACGGCAATATGTTAATAGATATCGGGATTATCGATATTTTGCTCTCAGCCAATGACTGCTTGAAACGAATGGTAAAGGACGTGGAAAACAGTGACCTGGTGGACATTTCCGGGCACACCGCCAGGATAGTCTCAGTTATGAACGGCCAGACCCCCGGAGACTGCCGGGGAAAGGACCCGGCCCCGGCAACGGTTCCTCCGGGTGGAAACAGACCGGGAATAACGGCCGAAAAAAAACCGGATGCGTTCCGGGAAGCCGTAAGAAGAGGGCATGGTCTGTACAGTATAGATATTTTGCCGGACGATAGTCTTTCCCAATTGCTGGGGACAATAAGGTCCATCGGACAGGTGGTGGAACCCGGGGGTGGGCCAGGGAACCATCTTATACACGATAAAACTGTGCTGTTTACCACAGTTCTGGAAAAAAATCTTGTATCGCTGGCCCTGAACATACCCCAGGAAAGAATCACTCCTCTTACCGGTGAAACATTGCCGGAAAACCCCTGTCTTTCGATGGAAGAATCGGCTTTAGATTCTTTTAATAATCCGCCCTTACACCCTGGGGTTTCCAGTGCGCCGGAAGATATTGACGACGGAATAAAAAAGCGTCAGGGTATCAGTGCCGAGGATACCATTAGGGTACATATCTCCCTTCTCAACGACCTTCTGAACCTGGCCAGCGAAATGGTTCTGGGAAGAAACCAGCTTCTACGCATAATGGAATCCCACCGAAAACAAATCTCCGGTTTGAATCCGGTGCTGCAGAACATAGACAGCATTACCACCGAGTTGCAGGAAAAAATAATGCAGACCCGGATGCAGCCCATTGCCAAGGTTTTCAATAAATTCCCCAGGATTGTCCGGGAACTGTCCAAGAAAATGGGCAAAGACATCAGGCTTCAACTGGAGGGATCCTCGGTGGAGCTGGACAAGTCCATTATCGAAGCATTGGTGGATCCACTTACCCACCTTGTGCGAAATGCTGTGGATCACGGCATAGAAAGTCCAAACGCAAGGGAAATGGCTGGGAAACCAAGAAGCGGGAAAATAATTCTGAAAGCATACCACGAGGGTGGGCGCGTAAATATCGACATAATTGATGACGGCATGGGAATTGATGTGGATCAGGTTAAGGAAAAAGCTCTGCAAAAGGGAATCATTAGCCCTTCAGAAGTTCTTCCCATGGGAGAAAGGGAACTTCTGGGTCTGCTTTTCCGCCCCGGTTTTTCCACCGCCGAAAAAGTCACTGACGTTTCCGGCAGAGGTGTTGGCATGGACGTGGTAAAAACCAACATCGAAAAGCTTGGCGGAACAATGGAAATCATGTCCAGCCCTGGCCAGGGGACCATTATCAAATTGATACTTCCCCTGACCCTGGCTATTATCTCCTCCCTTATCGTAGAGGCAAAGGGGCAGAAATTCGCACTTCCCATGGTTAATCTTAAGGGAATGGTTAGGGTAAAGCCCGGCGACCCTTCCCGGCAAATCGAAAGGTTAAAGGATTCCGAGGTCTTAAGCTTAAGGGGCAGGCTGCTTCCCTTGATTCACCTTGATAGTGTGCTGGGAATGAAGCATACCCGGGAGATCACTGGAAATGTCACCAGGATATTGACTGTAAAAAGCGGATCTAAACAGTTCGGGCTGATTGTGGACACAATCTATGACGGAGAGGAAATACTGGTCAAGCCTCTCCCAAGGTATCTGAGCGATTGTCAGTGCTACGCAGGAGTTACCATTATGGGAGACGGCAGGATAGCCATGATACTGGACCCGGAGGGCATTATCTCCAAAGCGGGCCTCCGGTTTACGGATGATGTCGACCCGGGGGCCAGGGAGACGGCTTTTCCGGAAGGAAACACAGCCGAGCTGCAAAACCTGCTGTTGTTTAAATGCACCGGCCCCGAGACCTTCGGCTTGGACCTCTCCATGGTTTCCCGGGTAGAGAAGATTGATTCGGGCCAGATAGAAAAGGTAGGAAACATAGAGTTTATACAGTTTAAAGGAGAAGCCCTAAGGTTAATCCGGCCGGAAAGCTACCTTCCGATAGGCCGTGGCGAATCGGTTAGCCGGAAATTGTACGTAATCGTTCCGAAGACTAAACGTCCCATGGGGATACTCATAGAAAAAATTCATAGCACAATTGATTCGGAGGTCAGGTTTAGCCATAACGACATTACCGCCCAGGGTATTGTGGGATCAGCCATGGTGGACAACCAGTTGGTCATTTTTATAAATGTTTATGAGCTTTTCGAAATGGCATCCCCCAAAGATCTCCCGGAAGTCGAAAAAAATAAAAACAGCCGGGGAAAAACCGTGCTGCTGGTGGAAGATACTCCGTTTTTCGCCAAGGTGGAAAAGGAATATATAGAGTCGGCCGGATACAGGGTGATAACCGCGGTGAACGGCAAGGAAGCATGGCAAGTGCTCCATGAAAAAAGCGTTGACGCCGTGGTCAGCGATATAGAAATGCCGGTGATGGACGGATATGAGCTGATTAAAAGGATAAGGGCCGACAGCAGGCTGTCGTCCCTGCCGGTTATCGCCGTAACCTCAAAGGCTGACGAAAGGAGCATGATGAGGGGTGTTGACGCCGGGTTCGACTTTTATGAAATAAAGCTGGATAAGGATCGGCTCATAGAAAAAATACGGCTAGCCTTCCAAAAAAGGAGGGGTTCGGCATGAAAGGCACGGTTTTAACCTTTTACATAGGCAGTACCCTTTTTGGAATAGACATTTTGGAGGTAAAGGAAATAAACCGGAACATTGAGTACACCACTGTCCCCGGCGCGCCGCCCGGTATTATAGGTCTTTTAAACATGAGGGGGCAGATTGTGACCCTTTTCAACTTGGCCTATTTAATGGGATACGGCGCAGAAACAGGTAAGGGCCCGTTAACTTGCATCATACTTAAAAACAGGCCGGATAATCATGACTATGTGGGTTTTTTAATCGACCGTCCGGGATCTTCTGTTGAGGTGGAGGAGGAAATGTGCGAACCGCCCCCGGCAAACATAGGCGCCGCCGAGAATAAATTCGTCAGCGAGGTGGTCAAACTGGAGGGTGAACTTTTGATGATTATCACCCATAAAGCCATTTTAGAGAACTAGGAGGCCGTTGAAAAACTACGATCAATATTCTCCTAGCACTACAGTTTCAAAAAAGGGGGCTTTGTCTTGAAAAGCATTAAAAACAGCATTAAAGCCAAACTGATAGCCGTTAACATCGTTACCCTGGTGGCGGCGCTGTTAATTACCACAGCCATCGGATACTACAAGGCCAGAGACCTGTTGACCGGCAACCTGGAGCAGACCCTAAAAGCCATGGCAGTTTCCTCAAGCAAAGAGGTAGGTATGTGGCTGGACAGCCGGAAGTCCGAATTATCCATACTGGCCAATGTGCCGTTGATCACCTCGGGCGTCGACAGTGCTAAGCTAGCGTTTTTAGATTCCGAAATACAGCGCAATAAGCTTTATGAAACCTTTTTTATCTCAGACGTAAAAGGTAATTACATTATTACCTCCGGGGCCTCCGGAAACATAAGCGACCGTGATTATTTCAAAAAGGTTATGCAGTCCGGAGAAATTGTAGTTTCAGACCCTCTGGTTTCCAGGGCCACCGGAAAAACGGTCATTGCTGTGGTCGCCCCCATTAAAAAGAACGGCCAGATTACCGGCCTCATAGGGGGGACGGTAACCATAGACGACATTTCAAACCGGGTGGCCTCCATTAAATCGGGCCAGACCGGATACGCGTATATGGTGCGCGGCGACGGGCTGGTAATAGCGCACCCGGACAAAAGCCTGGTCATGAAACTGAATCCGGCCACCGATAAAGAGCTGGATCACAGGCTGAACGAGTCGATTCAAAAGGTAACCCGCGGAGAAACCGGATTAAGCCGCTATATTTACCAGGGGGTTGAAAAATACGTAGCCTTCACTCCCGTTTCCGGAGCAAACTGGGGTATAGCCATAACGGTTCCGGTGGACGAAGTCTCCTCCATGCTGGCTTTCCTGCCTATTTTCACCTTTTTCATCACAGTGATTGTGGCGCTGATCAGCGCGCTTATCTCTATAATGCTACTCAACAGGATGATCAGCAATCCCATTGAAGAAATACGGAAGTTAATGGCTAAGGCAGAGCAGGGTGACCTGACGGTCCGGGGCGAAGTAAAGTCCGGCGATGAAATAGGCCAGCTGACACAGTCCTTTAATCAGTTTATAGGCAAAATACAGCAGATGTTTGTGGATATCCGGGGCAGCGCCGTCATAATCAACAAGTCACTGGGGGACATGTCCGGCATGGCCAATTCCATGGCCTCCAGAAACACTGAAATGAATAAAAAAATTAGCGTTATAAACTCAGCAGTGGGGCAGATCACCGAAAGCATCACCGTTACTGCAGCCACATCTTCCGAGACCAGCAACCATATAAACATGAACGCCGCTGCCCTGGAGGACATGTTCAGCAGTGTTCAGAAACTGGCCTCAGCGTCCGAGGAAATAGCCGCCAGCCTTGAGCAGGTGGCGGTTTCGGTGGAGCAAAACTCAGAGAGCATAAATAAGATATCCGACTCTGCCCAGGACATGTCGGCCTCTGTCAACAGTGCGGCCGCGGCTGTTAAGGAGATAAACATCTCCCTTAACGACGTCAGCCGCAACTGCGATCGTTCCATTCAAATCACTGACAACGCCGGTTTAAGGGCCGGGGAAACTCGGGAAATAATCGGCAAGCTTAACGAATCTTCAAAGCAGATAGGTAAAATAGTTAACGTAATCAACGATATAGCCGAACAGACCAAGATGCTGGCGCTTAACGCCGCCATTGAAGCCGCGGGAGCGGGGGAGGCCGGCAGGGGTTTTGCGGTGGTGGCAAACGAGGTAAAGGAACTGGCAAAGCAGACCGCAGAGGCCACCGACGAGATCAGCCTTCAGATTGAGGCCATGCAGGCCAATATGGTGGGAGCCGTCCAGGCCGTGGAAACCATCAGCAGAGTTATAGACGAAACCACCGACATAACCAACACCATCGCGTCGGCGGTTACCGAGCAATCGGCCTCAACCGACGAGATATCCAAGTCCGTTGTACTGGCGGCTGAAAAAGTTAGCCATATTACCCGGGAGATTGGCGAAGCGGCGTCCAACGCAAAGCAAGCCGCCCAATTAATTGATGAAACCTCCAAAGGGCTGCAGGAGGTGGCCCGGTCCACAAACGAGCTTTCGGTTTCTGCAAATGAAGCCTCCGATAATACCATGAAGGCATCGGACAAAGTGGCACTGGTGGCCAGTGACGCTGCCGAAATTTCCAGGGGTGCGGTGGAAATCGCCCAGAGCATGCAGGAAATCAGCCAGGTTGCCTCGGAAACAGCCGAGGGGGCCGAAAAAACAAGCAGGTCGGCCGGTGAGCTTGCCGATATGGCCAATAATATGGTTGTTCTGATAAAGCACTACAGGATCACCAATGAATAGCCGGACGGAAGGAAAGATGGGCAGATATGGGAATTCTGGTTGTAGACGACTCCCCGACTACTCTCTCAATAATAAAATCTTACTTGACTGATGCAGGGTATACGGACCTGATGTTTGCGGAATCGGCCCTGGATGCCCTGGAAAAACTGGGCATTAATAAAGAGAGCGGTGAGGGTCCGGATATAGATCTTATTTTGTTGGACATCATGTTGCCCGACATGGACGGAAGGGAAATATGCCGTATTATAAAATCGGTTGAAAAGCTGCGGGATACACCGGTTATCATGGTAACTGCGCTGACGGAAAGCGAGAACCTGGAAAAGGCCTTTGATGCAGGTGCCATTGATTACATAACAAAACCGATAAACGGCATTGAGCTGCTTGCCAGGTCCCGGTCAGCCCTGAGGCTTAAGCAGGAAATGGACAAGCGCAAGGCCAGGGAGCAAAAGCTTCTGGAAGTTACAAAGCAACTGCACGAGGTAATAGAAAAGCTGAACAGGCTCTCCTCCCTGGACGGGCTCACCGGCATTGCTAACCGCAGGCGCTTTGACGAGTATATAGATTTGGAATGGAGCCGTGGAAGGCGATATTTCAGGCCCCTTTCTCTGATAATGGCGGATATCGACTTTTTCAAGGCCTATAACGACACATATGGCCATCAGGCCGGTGACCAGTGTTTAAAAGCTGTGGCCGAAGCCATACAGAACGTACTGAGAAGATCCGAAGATCTTCTTTGCCGCTATGGCGGGGAGGAATTTGCCGTCATTCTGCCGGAAACCCATAAAGGCGGCGCGGTTCAAATGGCCGATGCCATTCGATCCGAAGTGGAAAACATGAGAATTGTACATTCGGGATCCATAATAAGCAGGTATGTTACCATAAGCCTGGGTGTGGCCACTGTTCTGCCGACCAGGAATTTATCGCCAAAGGATCTTCTGGCCGCAGCTGACGCAGCCCTTTACAAAGCCAAATGCGAAGGCCGCAATCGGGTCGGGGAGGTCAGTGTGGGCTAAATGCTGTCATAAAAAAGACTGGCTGGTGAGCGGTTGGAAAAACTTAACGTGCTTATCGTAGACAAGTCTATTTTCTATAAAAAAATACTGACCCAGGCCGTCGAGAGCACAGGCCTGGGGGTGGTAAAATATACGGCCTCCAACGTAGATCTGGCCAGGGAAAGGTTAAAGCAGGGCAAAACCGATGTTGTGCTGCTGGATCTATATGGTCCCGATTCTTTTGCAGCAACTTTGGACCAGCTAAGGAAGGAGCAGCCTGGTGTTCTAGTAGTTTTGTCGGTTCCTTCCGGCTCGGGAAAAGATGCGGAAAAACTTTTATCCAAGGATAAGGGCGTAATTGATTTTATAGAAAAGCCGGCCGTAAGCTGCGTTGAAAAAAGTATTGAAAATATAAAAGGCCGTCTGCAGGGACTTTTCACCCAGATCATGACCTGGAAGTTCACTTCCAGGGACGGTGCCGCCAAGGCCTCCACCAAATCAATCAGTCAGATGCATAACCACACTTCTAAACAGGACAGGCAGCCGGTCCAAAAGAAGCGCCTGAGTGGAGTTGACCTTGTGGTTATGGCCTCTTCCACCGGCGGACCAGGGGCACTGGAGACCGTCTGTAAAGATCTCCCGGCGGACTTTATGAAGCCCATCCTTGTGGTGCAGCACATGCCCAGGGAATTAACACTCAAAATGGCCCAGTCTATGGACAGAAAATGCAGGCTGCCGGTGGTGGAAGCCAGGGACGGCGAGCCGGTAAAACCCGGCCGTATATTTATTGCTCCTGGAGGATTCCACATGACACTGCAGCCGACAGCCAGCCTGGAGCCGGTTGTAAGGCTGGAGTCCACCCCTCCTGTCAACGGTGTCAGGCCTTCGGCGGACGTGCTTTTTCAATCGGTGGCAACGACCTTTCGCAACAGGCGTATTCTGGCCGTAATTCTAACCGGTATGGGCAGCAACGGCACTCTGGGGCTCCGTGAATTAAAAAAACACTGCCAATGCTACTGCCTTACCCAGAGCGAGAGGAGCTGCGTTGTCTACGGAATGCCCAGGAGCGTGGTGGAAGCCGGACTTTCCGATGAAGTGGGGGATATTTCCGGCATTACAGCAAGAATACTGCAAGTTGCCGCAGGTAGAGGGTAGCACCGTAAGCAGGCAGCAAAAACACAAAGGGCGAGATTAAGCATTTGACACATTGAGGACTGGGAGGGTTTTTGATGAAAATAATGGCAGTTGACGATGTGCTGCTAATCAGAAAACTTACCGGAAAGGTTGTGGAGGCCCTGGGGGGAGAGCTGCTGGAGGCCTCTGACGGGATAGAGGCCCTCCTGACATTGGAAAAAACCGGCGGAAATATCGACCTTATTATACTGGACTGGAACATGCCGAAAATGGATGGCTTTGAATTTTTAACAAATATTAAAAAAAATGAAAAGTTCAGCCGAATACCGGTGATCATGGCCACCACCGAGGGCGAAAAAGACAAGATCATAAAGGCCATCCAGGCCGGGGCCAGTAATTATCTGGTGAAGCCCTTTTCCGAGCAGATGCTGGCCAAAAAAATACTGGAGTCCCTTGGAATGGGGTATGAGTACGATATTTTCAACAGGTGTCTTTCAGAGGCGGTAAGTGCCGTTATCGCTTCGACCACCGGCCTCGAAGTGTCGGAACACTACGGAGGTCTTGAAGAAAAACCCGGACAAAGAGTTGTTTTCTCAGGCCAGATAGTGGTCACGGGACAAGTCAACGCACTGGCTTTCCTGATTATGGATAAGGAAGCCGCGCTCAAAACGGTGAGCCTGGCTACCAGAACGCCCGCCGGGGATTTAACCTCCGATCAATTTTTTAGCGGCATGGCCGGCATAATCAACAAGGTGACTGCCAGGGCAAGAAAAACTCTAGCCGGCATGAACCTCCAGTGGGACATTTCTTTTCCCTTTGTGTCGATTGCTTTCGTGGAGGAAGAACGACATACCCAACAGAAAGAGGTTTTTACCATTATTAATAAATACCAGGCCGATGACGTGAAAGCAACCCTTAAAATGTATTATATATAGCCGCTCTCCAATAATTTTTGCTGCAGATTGCACGGAAATATAAGAATAACCTCATCCAATCGTCAGGGATATCCAATCCTCATGACGTCTGGCTCCAAGTATACCGGAACCTGCATTATCGCCATCCTGCCGATGGAATTTCCCCAAGATGGAGCCGCTACTTATTAGTGTATCCCTTACCGTTACTGGGTCATGAGCAAAACTACTTAATACTAAAAGGAATCCGGTTTTTATGTTTATAAAAGCCGGATTCCTTGTTCTCTGAACATTTTGTTATATAAGAAGTAGAAGGCCCGAACTAAATTCGAGCCTTCTGACGCACTGTGGCGAGTTATTATTTATCAGCACCGTAGTATCCACCATAATAGGGCATTGAGAAAACCAACAGAATTAGGATTAAGAATAAAATGAAGCTACCGTCAAAATAAGGATACCCGCCGTAACCACCCATGAGATACTCCTCCCCCTGTATTGTTATTTAATACCATAATATCTGGGGAAAAGTTTTGTGTTAGTGATTATTATAAATTTCGGCTTCTGAATAGAGAATCAAAATCT
>CBEULQ010000063.1:0-9377 GCA_965543975.1 uncultured Desulfocucumis sp.
TCAAGACAGATTACGCATCAGTTACTTATGAGAGATCAAATTTTAAAATCTAAAGCACAACTGGTTTTGATAACGTTTGACTGGAAAAATACACCAGAAGGCAGACTGTTTATGAATGTGCAAGGTGTAATTTCCGATTATGAAAGAGAAGTAATCCGTGAACGCACAATGATGGGTCGCCGTTCGAAAGTTTTGGCAGGAAAAATCCCGCTTAACAGCCACATATACGGATACACATACGATAAAGATAAAGGCACCTATTTAATCAAGGATGATGAAGCTGAAGTTGTGAGAAACATATATAAATGGCTATTATACGGTGACGACAACAACGGCCCTATGGGTGGTATAAAGATTGCACAAAAGCTGGCTGCATCTGGAATCAACCCTCCCCGCCGAACCGACAACTCCTGGGCTAAAGCAACTGTCTACAAAATACTAAAAAACATGGCCTATACCGGCACCGCCTATTTCTACAAGGAAAAAAAGAGAAAAATAGGTCCTCACAAAGTCGAGGTAACTAAAAGACCGGAAACTGAGTGGCTGGCGGTTCCTATACCCAGCATTATTGACCAAAAGATATATGATTCGGCACAACGTAAACTGCGGAAAAACTCCATCAATAGCAGAAGGAATACAAAGCGCAAATATCTACTGCACTCTCTCGTTTTTTGCGAGCATTGTGGCCGGCGCATGTCCATCAATCCAGAGCGAAAGCGACAGGACAAAATTATGCCCGCATATTATATGTGCCCCAAAAACGCTCCTAATGAACGTAGGTTTTACATGGGTAAAACAACAGACAACTCTACATTCAAGTGTCCCGCCAGGACTATACCGGTCAGTTTGCTGGAAAACCATGTTTGGTCATTCATAATTAGATTGAATAATAGTGATGAAGAAACTATTCGTACTGAAATAGAACAAATTTACAAAAAAACAAAACCTGAAAAAGTAGACAGCAAGCTTTCATTAAAAGAATTGACTAAAGAAGAAGATAAACTGCTAAAAAAGAGAAAAAGCATAACTAAATGGTTCAATGAAGAATTGATAACTGAATTAGAAGCTGAAAAGGAGCTTAAAGAGATTAAGATTCAGTTACTGGAAATCAGAGAACGCAAAAATAAAATACAATCAAGCTTGGTCTCAGAAAACAAAGAAGAAAGCGGAATAAATAATATTGTGCAATACATCAAAACCTTCACCAACCCTGAATCATTGTCATATGAAGAAAAAAGAACAAATTTGACAAGTATTCTTAATGGACTATATGTAAAAAGAACAGATAGTGCCCGGGGCTACGGAGCTTCAGCCAAAATTAAAATTGAGGTGCGTCCTGATTTTAAGATATAACTATACACCATTTGATTCTACGCCACTGAAGTGGCTATAGTTCAGGATAAACTGGAAGAATTCCTTTATCTGTCCAAAAGCCTGGGATTTACCTGTATTGAGGTTTCTGACGGAACCATCAACCTATCACCGGAGGTGAGAGAAAGAGCTATCGCAGCGGCCAGGAATATGGGGTTTAAAGTGCTGACCGAAGTGGGTAAAAAAGTGGGAGACAGCAATCCGCCCGTATCGGTAATGGCGGAAATGATTAGAACAGACCTGAAAAACGGCGCTTTCCGGGTTATCCTGGAGGGCAGGGAGTCCGGCATCAACGTCGGTCTCTATGACGAGCACGGAAATTTCATCAAGGATGATCTTGACATGCTGCTGGCGGAAATAGAAGACCCCAGAATTATCATCTGGGAGGCGCCCCAAAAGGATCAACAGCTTGAGCTTATCAACCGCTTCGGCCCCAATGTCAACCTTGGCAACATTGCACCCGGTGAAGTTATGGCCCTGGAAGCACTGAGGGTGGGCCTCAGGGCCGACACCCTAAAAACAGCTATAACCAGATATAAATAGAACAGTACCTCCCGGCGACGGGAGGTACTGTTTGTTATCAACACCAATTTAATACATATTTATAGGTACAACCTAATAACAGTAATATATATTGGCACCGTACCCAGACAGGGGGGATGTGTCTTGCCCGGTGTACCACAGCTGGTAATTCTATTAATGGTAGGAATTGTCGCCCGCTCCAACCTTATTTCCATAGCAGCCTGCATCCTTCTTATACTCAGGCTGTCCAACCTGAACTTTTTTTTCCCCCTGGCGGAAAGACGGGGTTTGGAAGCAGGTCTGCTCTTCCTTCTGCTATCCATACTGGTACCCGTGGCCAATGGAGTGGTTACTGAGAAGGATCTGGTTTACAACCTGACATCCCTGCCCGGTATACTTTCCATCATCGGCGGTGCGCTGGCCACCCATATGAACGGGGAAGGTATAAGGCTTATGCAGATAGAACCGGAAATAATATTCGGGCTTATTATCGGGTCCATATTCGGAATCATTCTGTTCAACGGGGTTCCTGTGGGGCCGCTGACCGCAGCCGGCATTAGCGCCCTTTTCTTGGAAATAATATACCGAAAAAATTATAAAAAAAACAAGTGAGCCTTGGGTTCGGAAGGGGTTATCCCCCTACCGAACATACGTTGGGGGCTGTTGCGAGATAATCTATGGTTATTCCCCAAACGCGGACTCTTCAAGTTTTGTCAGCACATCAACCAGCACCCCGGGCAGAGGTGATTCGAACTGCATGAACTCCCCGGTGCGGGGATGGTTAAACCCCAGTATCGCAGCATGCAAAAACTGTCCGTCCAGCCCGAAATGAGGCCTGGACGGACCGTATCTGGGGTCCCCCACCACGGGATGGCCGATATAGCTCAAATGCACCCTAATCTGGTGGGTCCTGCCCGTCTCCAGACGCAGTTCCATATATGTATGGTTTTGATACTTTTTTTTCACTTTATAGTGGGTAACCGCATGCTTTCCATTCCTGAACACCACCGCCATCTTCTGGCGATCCCTGGGGTCCCTGCCGATGGGAGCGTCAACCACCCCTCGCTCAGCCTTAACCACACCGTGCACCAGGGCCAGATAGCGCCTCACCACCTGCCTGTCCTTTAACTGGCGGGCCAGATCCACATGTGAGGCGTCATTTTTAGCCACCATCAACAATCCCGAGGTGTCCTTGTCCAGCCTGTGAACTATCCCAGGGCGGAGAACGCCGTTTATCCCGGAAAGATCCCGGCAGTGGTAAAGCACTGCGTTAACCAGGGTCCCTGAATAGTTCCCCTCAGCCGGGTGCACCACCATTCCCCTAGGCTTGTTCACCACCAGCACATCTTCGTCCTCATAATAAATTTCCAGAGGTATGGGTTCCGGCTCAACTTTCATCTCCACCGGTGGTGGCACAGTAAGCACTATCACATCACCGGACTTGACCCGGTAGCTGGCCCTGGCCGAACCGCCATTGACAGTAACGTTATTTTCCTCCAGCAGTTTTTGTATATGGGAGCGGCTTAGAGCCGGATTCTCCCCGGCCAGAAATACGTCCAGCCGTAACCCTGCATCCTCCGGTTCCACATGGTAACAATTAACCGTTTGCATCGGAATCAACCTTGTCCCGGGATTTCTCCCTCTCACTAAACCATAATATCAGTATCAGCAGTCCGGCTCCGGTTACTATGGCTGTATCCGCCAGGTTAAAAACCGGCCACACCCTGAAGTCGATAAAATCCACCACTTTTGCATAACGGAGACGGTCGATGAGATTCCCCAGTGCTCCTCCCAAAAGCAACCCGAGGGCTATGGGAAGCATCCCTTTCTTTTGCCCGCTGCGGAAGTAAAAGATGATTACTCCTAAGGCGACGGCAACCGTGGCTATGATAAAAAAGACCGTCTGGTTGGCCAGCATGCCGAAGGCGGCTCCAGGATTAAGTATGTATGTTACATGAAATATATTGTTTATAACGGGAATGGACTGTCCCAGTTCCATAGTCCTCTGTATTATAGATTTGCTTAACTGGTCTATCAGTATCGTTAGAAGAATGGTTATGAACAATGTCAATTCTTGCCCCCTATATATTGGGGACATTCCTTCCCGAAATTGTTTGGAAGTAAGGAATTCTGCCAACCCGAGAAGGTGTGTCCCCTTTTCTTATACGTTTTATTATAACCATAATGCAAAATCTGTAATTCCAGTCAATCATCATAATACCATGAATCATTTTCCACAAACAATATTCCACCTGCTGGTATTTATTAGAATATTAACTAATTGCACACCAGGGGTTACAGTGCATAAGCTGGGGACATTCCTTCCCGAAATTGTTTGGAAGTAAGGAATCTGCCAACCCCAAAAGGTGTGTCCCCTTTCCTTATAAACAAAAAGTACCAGCCATAAGAACTGGTACCAAAAAAGGGAGGAATTAATGTGAAGGACAAGTACGGAATGACTTAACCGAATCTTCCCGTAACGTAATTTTCCGTTTCTTTTCGCTTTGGTTCTGTAAAAATATCAAAGTTTGAACCATATTCAATAATTTCACCATGTAATATAAATGCCACTTTATCGGCTATTCTGGCAGCCTGAAACATATTATGCGTAACAATAAAAATTGTCACCTGTTCCTTTAATGTCAGCAACAGCTGCTCTATTTTATATGTGGAAAGGGGATCCAGCGCAGATGTGGGCTCATCCATGAGTATTACCGATGGGTTAACAGACAATGCCCTGGCTATGCACAACCTCTGCTGCTGTCCCCCGGACAGCTTATATGCGTTTTTATGTAAATTGTCTTTAACCTCATCCCAAAGAGCGGCTCTTTTCAAAGAATTCTCCACCAAATCATCCATTTTCCCTGTATAACCATTTATCCTGGCCCCAAAGGCAACGTTATCGTAAATGGATTTAGGGAAGGGATTGGGTTTTTGAAATACCATACCGATCCTATATCGTATTTCCGCAGGGTCTACCTCAGGATCATATATATTGACACCTTCGAAGATTACCTTGCCATCTACCCTGTTGTCGGTAATAAAATCATTCATGCGGTTTATAGTTCTTAGCAAAGTGCTTTTACCGCAACCGGACGGTCCGATTAAGGCCGTTATTGAATTGGCCTCAACCGGCAGATTAAAATTTTTTAAAACATGATGGGAGCCGAAATAAACATTAAGGTTTTGAATATCAACACATAAATGATTCATCCATTACAGCCCTTCGTCCCGTTTTTGATATCTATTTCTAAAAAAAATTGCAATAGCATTCAAAGACAATAAAACAAACAACAGAATAATTATCCCCGCTGCGGCAAGACCTCTAAAATCCTCCTGGGGGCGTGACGTCCAGTTAAATATCTGAATAGGCAATACCGTAAATCCATCCATTGGGCTGGAGGGCACAAACGACACAAAAGCTAAAGCACCTATTGTTATAAGCGGCGCCGTTTCCCCTATAGCCCTGGAGGAGGCAAGAATAGTTCCGGTTAAAATGCCGGGCATAGCATAAGGAAGCACTATTCTTCTGACGGTCTGCAACTTGGTGGCGCCTAAAGCGTATGACGCGTGCTTCAAGGACTCCGGCACTGTTCTGATGGATTCCTGGGAGGCTATTATTATGACAGGCAGCACCAGTAAAGACATTGTTAGCGATCCGGCCAAAACGCTTCTCTCCAACTGCAAAGCTCTTACAAAAACCGCCAATCCCAATATTCCATATACAATTGAGGGCACCCCGGCGAGGTTTAATATATTGGTCTGTATTATACCGGTTAAAGCGTTTCTGGGCGCAAACTCTTCAAGATATATGGCGGAGGCAATACCTACCGGCACGGAAATTGTCAGCGTTAATACCATCATCCAGACAGTACCCAGGATTGCAGGCAGAATCCCTGCCTTTTCCGGAAATCTTGACGGAAAACTGGTAATAAACTGCCAGTCCAGCCACTTAAGCCCGCTTACCAGTATATCGATCAGTAAAATAGCCAGAACCAAAATACCTAAAACATTGGCCGAAAAAAATACGTAATACGATAATTTATCTATCTTTTTTCTTTTTTTATACCTGCGGTTAAATTGGCTGTCATTCATTACTGGTATTCCTCTCTGTAACGTTTAACTATGGCCTGGCTGATTATATTCATAATCAGGGTGATCATAAAAAGCCCTGTGCCTACAGCAAATATTGTTTTATATTCAACAGTGCCATAAGGCGTATCGCCCAGGCTCACCTGAACGATATAACCCGTCATGGTCTGAATGCTTTCCAGCGGATTGAGAGTTATTTTTGGGGAAGCACCGGCGGCAAGCGCAACAATCATCGTCTCGCCCACAGCCCTGGAAAGCGCAAGAATAAACGATGCCACAATTCCTGAGAAGGCTGCCGGCACAACAATTTTCGTGGCAACCTCCAGCCTTGTGGCGCCCAGGGCAAACCCCGCCTCCCTTAATGAACGGGGGACAGCCATCATGGCATCCTCACTTAATGACGAAACCATGGGTATCAGCATTATTCCCAGCACAAAACCGGCACTTAAAGCGTTAAAAAATTCAGTCTGTGGAATAACGGCTCTAATAACAGGCGTAACAAAGGTAAGGGCGAAATAACCGTAAACAACCGTAGGTACACCCGCTAATACTTCCAAAATAGGTTTTATTACCCTTCTTACTTTTTCAGGGGCATATTCACTTAAATATATGGCACTGGCCAACCCTATGGGTATGGCTACTATCCCTGAAATAACAGTTACCATAAACGTGCCGGCCAGCAGGGGAAGAACTCCGAAATGCTGGGGAGCAAGCAAGGGAGCCCATTTTGTCCCCAGGAGGAACTCTTTAACGCTTACATCCTTAAAAAACGAACTTGTTTCCATAAGCAGAGTGGCCACAATTGCCACAGTTGTAAGAACCGAAATAAATGCGCAAAGAATTAAACCGAAATAGATTATATGCTCGGAATGTATTACGCGGTTGCTTTTTATTAAGTCGCTGTTGGAAGATTTGTTAATTACATTTTTGGGAAACAAAACACTCACCAACTCCAAGTTTATGGGAGTACCCCCTGGCAAAAGCCAGGGGGCTTATAAAATTATTCTATTTTAGCAAGGCTTTCTTTGTACATGTTTTCAGGCAGCGGAATATAGCCAACCTGGGAAACCAGAGCCGGTCCCTCGGTCAGGTAGAACTTGACAAATTCTCTTACTTCCGGGCGCTGTAAAGAAGCTTTATTTACATAAATGAATATGGGGCGGGACAGAGGTTTGTATGTGCCGTCGTTGATAGTTTTCTCGTCCGGAGCAATGGCGCCGCTGCCGCCATCGATGGGTACCACTTTAAGTTTATCTTTGTTTTCAACATAGTAAGCATAACCGAAGTATCCCAGGGCGCCTTTGTCTCCAGCCACACCCTGCACAAGGACATTGTCATCCTCACTGGGAGTATAATCCGACCTGCTGGCCTTTTCCTTGCCGTTAATGGCCTCGGTGAAATAGTCAAATGTACCGGAGTCGGTACCGGGACCGTAGAGCTTTATTTCCATATCCGGCCATTCGGGACGAATCTCATTCCATTTCTTCACTTTGCTTTCGGGCTCCCAGATCTTTTTGAGTTCTTCAACAGTCAACTTGTCTACCCAGTTGTTGTCTTTGTTGATAACCACAGAAAGGCCGTCATATGCCACAGGAATTTCTATGTATTCAATTTTGTTTTCTTCAGCCTTTTGCTTTTCCTTATCTTTAATGGGACGGGAAGCATCGCTGATGTCGGTTTCGCCCACTGTGAATTTCTTAAAGCCGCCGCCGGTGCCGGAAATACCCACTGTAGTATTTACATCCGGCTGAATCTTTTTAAACTCTTCCGCAACAGCTTCGGTAATGGGAAAAACCGTACTGGAACCGTCAACTTTAATTTCCCCGGCCAGTTTCACTTCTTCCGACTTGCCGTCCTTTGAACCTTCTTCTTTACCGCCGCACCCTGCGGCCAGAATGGAAAGTGAGAGGATTAGTACCAGGATACTTATAAATTTTTTCACTTTGCCTTGCTCCTTTCAAATATTAATATGGGCTAATTACGGATTAAATGGCGCCGTTGCTTATCAGGCATCACCCTCTCGAACAAAATAAAAACAGACAGAGTTCAATTAAGAACAACTGTCTGTCAAGTCCGGCTTGATCTGCAGTCTTCTACTATTCAATCACATATTTTGTGGCATAATTTTATTTCATTAACAGCCCGGCACTCACGGTTACGGCATTTTATTTCTACGGTAATGCAATTGTTTCTCTCTGAGAGATCAGGCCTGAAAAACATTAATGTCTTTCCACAGCACTTACAACAAATCTTTTGTTTGGTGAACTCCGTAGCGCAGTATTCTGTAAGTCTCATCCGTGTATCACCAACCTCTAATACTTCAGGCAATTAAACATCTCTTCGGATACATCGGCCAATATTTCCTCAACTAATTCCAATATTTGCAACACCCTGTCATCCCTAAGCTTGTAATAATTATTCCTTCCCTCCTGACGGATTACCACCAGCCCGCAGTCTCGCAAACAAGCCAGATGGTTTGATATCGTTGACTGGCCGTATCCTGTAACGGCTACAAGTTCAGTAACCGTTTTCTCACCAGTTCTTAAAGCTTCGAAAACGCAAAGTCTTGTGGTATCCGAAAAACCTTTAAAAATCTTTGATTTTAATCGCAGCTTTGTTAGAAGTTCTTCCTGGCTGGATAAAGGTATAGCCATTTATACACCAACTATTCAATATATCTTTATATCACTATATGCTGATGTTTTGATGTTATCACTGCCCTCCAGGTCTGTCAACTTAAACAGCATTTTTTAACTTAAACTTTACAAGGGTACGCCGTTTCTTAACATTACTGAGAGTTCCCCGGGCAGCCCGACGCTCTTTATACTACAGACAACTCTGTCAATATCGTATGCAACCCTTTTAACAATAACGGAAATACTGTTCGGGGTAATTTCAGCCAGTATATAACATGCCCTGTTATCCCCGTCTTTAGGCTGCCCCACGCTGCCGGCATTGATAAAAACCCTTTCTTTAAAAATGCGCGTAAAAGGTATGTGAGTATGTCCAAAAATAAAAATCCGGGCGTCATATTCGGCTATCAACTCGTCAAGAATTTCTTCATCTTGATTGGCATGAATGTACTCATTTATTGCCCTTGGACTGCCATGAAATATTAATACCTTGCCATAGGGAGAGTCTAAACAGATTTCTTCGGGAAGCTCCCGTAGAAATTTCCTGTTTTCACCTGTAACATTGCTTTTGGTCCAGGCCAGGCTTTTCTCCCCAACCATCCGGGCGGTTGCGGTGGCATAATTACACCCGCACACCGGTAAATTATATCCCGCGGCATCGTCATGGTTGCCCATTACTGTATTAATTTTTTTATTTCTTATTAGTTCAATTACTTCATTCGGTTGCGGGCCATATCCAACTATATCTCCCGTACAAAA
>CBEULQ010000064.1:0-9319 GCA_965543975.1 uncultured Desulfocucumis sp.
AGGTAGTACAGGGTGTCCCACTGGTCCACGTAGGCCGTTTCGGTACCCGAAGGTATCCAGCCGTTGTCATGGTCGTCCAGGCCTATAAAGTCCATGCTGATGAGGTCCAGGCCGTAGGTGTAGCACTGGATCTGGCTGTGTTCGCCGTAACTCATGAGCAGGTTGTCATACTGTTCGGTGAAATCCACCACATTGTGCTGGATCATGTAGTGACGGTTAAACTGGTGGTCCCAGCCGGGCTTGGGGTTGCCCGCGTGGCTGGGCGGCCCCGGGTTTTTGTCTTTCAGTTCCTGCACGAATTCCGGCGGGCCTCCCGGTCCCGGCGGGAATTCCGGACGGTTATTGCAAGACAAAAGAATCGTCCTTGTGTCTTTATCCCCGTGTCTGTCTATCTTTTTCCAAACAAGGAAGGGAAGCAAGAGAACCGTCCCCTTGCTTCTGCGTCCCCTTGCTTCTGTCCGAATTCCGGCGGGCCGCCCGGTCCCGGCGGGAATTCCGGACGGTTGTTGTGCTCGGCCCCGTGGTTCAGGTCTATAACGGTTTGTATCCTGTTTCCAAAGCCTTCATAGGTGTAGGCGGTACTGTCCTCGAACTTGTTGGTTACTTCAACTAACTGGTTGGCAGCGTTGAAGTTGAAGGAAGCAAGAGCACTTTCCCCTTGCTTCCTTCAACTTGCTTCCTTCTTATCATTTTACTAAATCTAATATTTCATATATTTCTTTACTACTAAAATCTGATTCTGTTAACTTCATTGCATTTACTAGATAATTAATTCCATTTATCCATGGTTCATCATTCTTTTTAGCTGCTTCGATTAAGGTATGCTCAATGTGTGGCAATATATCCTTTTTATTAATGTTTGCTAAAATTTCTATAACTATATCGGCACCAGGCCAATTAACGTCTTGCAACCATTCGAATAATCCGGGTAGTATTTTCCTGATACGAGGATAACCTATTGTCCTTAATAATATAGCGGCGTTTTCCCAACAACCTTTCCCGTTAGGTTGTAATAATACTGAGAGATTATCTTCATCCAGTTTTTCCAGTTCCTTCATTGCGGCTTCTTTTATTTCCGCAGGTGTGTCCCAATCTAGGCTTCTTATTAATAAATTAATATCCATTTTTCCTACCTCCTTACAGGTACTGTTATTGCCTTCATCAAATAAGTGTATATATGATTAGTAGCTTCAGGATTGTCTTCCAGCATTTTTCTCGTGTTAGCCCATTCCTCCAGTTCATATTGTTTTCTTGGCCGAACGGATACGTGATTATATCCATCTTTAACGGCTACAAGTACCTCAGTTCTGTTAACAGTTTCCATTGTGGTAACAAGGTAGTTTCCGCCTAATGGAGGTGTTAAAGAAAATGATAAACCTCTATGATATCCTTCTGTATCCTTACCTGGCCTTGGTGTTAAATTCATATTTGTATAGTTACCTTTCCTATATATTAATGTATTCTTATTTCGTCCATATTCATCCGTGGCAGAAATATCCATCTCAACAGGGGTTTCCCCCGCAGCCGTCGGATTACCTAAAAGGATTTGAAGAAATACACCAATAGCACCTAATCTACCTAATGCACCTAATGAAGGGGTTTTAACTTGGGGTACAGATAATCCCTCAGTTAAAGGGGGTGCTAGTGTTCCATTGTATGCAAGCATAATATAGTTGTCTGGTCCAATGCCACTCCCTAACCCAACTTGATAATCTTTAAGAGGACAATCCTCAGCCCAAGAAGCTGCCAACCCCAGCGGGTCTATATACTTTAACGGGTTATTCAGCACATACGGGTATGGGTTCAGCGTTTGCGGCTGTGTCAGGTCTCCGGCCCAGGGGTCTTCGGAGATGAACCTGCCGACACCCGGCATGTAGTACCTGGCCTGGGCGTAGTATAGTTCGGCAAAATGGTCGTAGGTGTAGCCGGTGTAGGATATGGCATTGTCCGGGCCGGACCAGTTGGGGTCCAGTTTCACGGCTCCTAGGGGGCGGCCGAATTCGTCGTAGTTGTAATGGGCCGAGGTTTTGCCGCTGCTTCCTATTACTTTATTGACTGTGCCCAGGTCGTCGTGCAGGTAGTACAGGGTGTCCCACTGGTCCACGTAGGCCGTTTCGGTACCCGAAGGTATCCAGCCGTTGTCATGGTCGTCCAGGCCTATAAAGTCCATACTTACCAGGTCCAGTCCGTAGGTGTAGCGCTGGATCTGGCTGTGCTCCCCGTAGCTCATGAGCAGGTTGTCGTACTGTGCGGTAAAGTCCACCACGTTGTGCTGGATCATGTAGTGCCGGTTAAACTGGTGGTCCCAGCCGGGTTTCGGGTTGCCCGCATGGCTGGGCGGCCCCGGGTTTTTGTCCTTTAGTTCCTGCACGAATTCCGGCGGGCCGCCCGGTCCCGGCGGGAATTCCGGACGGTTGTTGTGCTCGGCCCCGTGGTTTAAGTCTATTACGGTTTGTATTCTGTTTCCAAAGCCGTCATAGGTGTAGGCGGTGCTGTCACCGAACTTGTTTATCGCCTCAACCAGCTTGTTGGCTGCGTCAAACCTGTAGGTGTTGAACACTTTGTCGCCGCTTCTGATTTCGGTGAGATTGCCCCTGTTGTCATAGCTTAGGTCTTTTACGTCTCCGTCATAGTCGAATGATTTGACCAGGCGATTTAATTGATCGTACTGGTAGTACTTGGCCTCCTTCTTGTTCTGCTCCTGCTCTATCATGGCGACACGGTTGCCCAGGGTGTCGTAATAGTAGTTTCTGGTGTCGCCGTTTATTTCCGACAGGCTGATCAGTTGGTTCAGTGCATCGTAGCTAAATGTTTTCTCTTCGTTTTCTTCCAGTTCATCCTCGTCTGTTATACCTTTCTTTATGCTAGTTTTATTTCCTGCCGGATCGTATTCATACCCGTAAGAATCGGTTATTTTCCCTCCGGGATCCCTGTGGGTGAGGGAGGTAATCCGGTATATATCGTCGTAGTCACGCATGGTTTTAGAACCGTTGGGCAGCAGTGTTTCCACCAACTTGCCCGCCGGGTTATAGCTGTAAGAGGTTGTCCTGTTAAAGGCGTCGGTGACGCCGGTGAGCCGGTCCAGCTGGTCGTAGGCATAGGTTACCTTGCTGTCGTCTGGGTAGATGACGCTTTCCTTTTGGCCGGTGGCGGTCCAGGTGAACTGCTGCACCCGCCCGACAAAGTCGGTGACCTTCTTTATTCTCCCCAGGGGGTCCAGTTCGAAGGTGTTTGTGCCCAGCCAATCGGTCATGCCGGTGACGTAGCCCTGGGGGTTGTAATTCAGGCTGACCTGCCTGCCGTCATCGTAATGTATGCCGGTTAATTGGTTGTTTAAATCATAATCAAGGGCAGTTGAGAAGCCTTCCCTGTCGTTTATCTCTACCAGGTTGCCGGCGGGGTCGTAATGGTATCCGGTAACGTGGCCCAGTGCGTCCTCCACCGCCACCAGCATATTTCGGCTGTCGTAACGGTAGTAGGTGGGCTGGTGTATAGTTTCTCCGTCCAGGCAGTCCGCCGGGCCGTAAACGCATCCGGTTACCGATTCGTTTTCCGTATTATTCTCTATTCCGGTATCTGATTCCGTTATTTCCTGGTTTTCCTGAATGCCGCTTTCTTCTCCGGCATCCAGTCCATAAACGGCATCATTGACGGTATCCCCGTTACTGTCGCCTTCCGCCTGGCTGCCGTACACCGCTACGGTCACGGTGGCAGCGTCGGTCTCAATGGCGGCCAGCACTTCCGGGGTTATGGCACGGTACTGGTGCACGGCGGTAAGGTTGCCCACCGCATCGTATTGATATTCCGTATTGTTGCCCAGGGCGTCGATTACTTCCGTCAGGTGACGCAGCGGGTCGTAACGGTAAGAAGTGGTGTTGCCGTTGGGGTCGGTTGCGGAGGCCACCTGGCCCCGGGGAGTGTATACAAAGCCGCGGCTGTGACCCAGGGCATCCGTTATGCTTTTAATCTGCCCCAGGGGATCGTACTCATAGGAGGTACTGTTGCCCAGGGGATCAACGGCTTCGGTCACCCTGCGGTTGCCGTCGTAACTCCAACTGCGGCGGTTGCCTTCGGGATCAACCATACCGGTAAGGTTGCCCGCCGGGTCGTATTCCATCTGCCAGACCGCCCCGTTGGCCCGGGTGTGTGTCACCACCCTGTCCATCTGGTCGTAAGAATACTCCTCGGTGTTCCCCAGTTCGTCGGTGACGCTGACCACCCTTCCTGCGTCGTCGTAGGCGAACTTTTTGGTATAGCCCAACGGGTCGGTTATTTCCGTGACCCTGCCCATGATGTCGTAGGCGTAAGAGGTCGTGTTCCCCAGGGGATCCTTAACCGAAACCAGGCGGTTAAGCTCGTCATAGCCGTATTCGGTAACCGCGCCCCGGGGGTTTGTCTCCCTTACCAGGTTGTCGTTGGGATCGTATTCGTAACTTGTAGTGTTGCCTTCAGGGTCGGTGACGGTGGTAAGACGGTTTAGTTCGTCGTACCCGTACTCCGTCCGGTTGCCGTTGGCATCTATAAAGGCGGTGACATTGCCGCATTTGTTGTACTCGTAGCGGGACGCGTTATTAAGAGGGTCCGCTATTTTTACTATCTGGTCGGCCCCGTTGTAGTAATAAGTGGTGACGTAACCTTCTTCATCGGTGATTGTTTTTATCTTGCCGTTGCCGTCGTATGTGTAGGTTTTGATGTTGCTCCAGGCGTTGGTCACCCGGGTGGTCATGTTGTTGCCGTCATAGCCAATGGCGGTAACGTTACCCTCCGGTTCGGTTACCTGCTTAACCCGGTTGGCGGCGTCGTAGTCGAAGCTGGTGGCGTTGTTCAATGCGTCAACCATTTCCCTGAGGTTGCCGGCCACATCATACTCAAAAGCGGTGACAGTGCCGTCGGGAACAGTAATGGATTGTACCAGTCCCCTCTGGTCGTAGGATATCTCCGTAACCCTGCCCAGGGGGTCGGTGGTTTTTATCAGGTTGCCGGCGTCGTCATATTCGTAGCTGTGCAGTTTACCGTCCGGAAGAGTCATAGCAACGGGCTTGTTTAAAGTATTGTATTCGAAGGATGTGGTCCTGCCCGCCGGGTCGGTAATCAGGGTGACATTTCCGCGCCCGTCATATTGGTAACCATAATTATAGCCTTTTTTATCCGTATGGGACGTTACATTATAGTCGTCGTCATAGGTGTAGTTTTCTTCCTGGCCCAGGGCGTCGACACTCTTTACCATCCGGTATTTGTCGTCGTAATGGTATACAGTTGTGTGCTCCATCTGGTCGGTCAGGGTGGTTGTTCTGCCGCTGTCGTCGTAGTCAAAAAAACTTACGCCGCCCCGGGGGTCCTTCTGCTCCACGACCCTGCCCTTTTCGTCGTATTTGTTAATATAGCTGCCGTCCCCCCTGGGGCTGCGGATACGGGTCAGGTGGAATTTGTCATCGTATTCGTAGGTTATTGTTTCACCTTCAGGCCCGGTAAATGATGTCAGGTTTAAATTGCTGTCATAGTCATATTCAACTGACCGGCCGCTCTGGTCGGATATGCCGGTAATGTTACCGGCCTGGTTGTATTCCAGGGTGAGGCATCCGCTCTCCGTCCTTATTTCCACCAGTTTCAGTTTGTCGTAAGTCAGTTCCGTGTCATTGCCATTGGGGTCGGTAATTTTAACCAGGATACCCGCCCGGTTGAAGGTGTAAACGGTATTATCCGGCGTGGTCAGGGTGTAGGTGTCGTTTGAGTGACTCTCAAGTTTGTTATACACACCCTCAGGGGACTTGTAACTGGTGGTGCCCTCTTCAAGGGTATAGTGCTCCCGGTGGCCGTCGGCAAAAACGGCTTCCACTTCACCGTTGCGGTGGATCAGCAACCGGTGCTCAAAATTGTGGTGCCAGTTCATGCCCAGCCGGCCCACGTAACTGTCCCTGCTATTGTAGAAACGCACGAAATCTATGGGGAAAGCGCCGTTCACTTCCAGGTCGGTGTGTTTGTGAGTAAAGTTGCCCGTGGCAAGGTTTACCGGGTCACCGCCTGTTAATTGACAGTGTATCAGTTTATAACCTAAAGACATTAATTCCTCGAGCAAAAGGGTTAATTCCGGGGTTATTCGCGGTTCATCTGTTATCGGGTCGTGAATCAACAGCCTCCAGTATTCGGACAGGGCGTATTCGTCGGTTTTACCGTTGACCCCGGGCTGGATTCCGTTATCCTTTGCTATTTGCTGAAGTTTGTCGTAATCGCCGCGAAACTGCTCGGCAATTGTGCCCAGCGTATCCCAGGGCATAACGATATATTTAAGGAAGAAAAGCTTTCCGGATATATTCTTCTCAACTAAAACTTTTATGGTTTTGGGTTTACCATCCGAACCTGTAACTGTTTTTTCTACCCAAACAAACCTAACAGCGGTTATTTTATAATATTTTAATTCCGGTATTTTCACATCCAGGGTCCAGGTGGTGCCGCTGAGATTTGCTTTGCTTGTTTCTCCGTTGACGGTAACCTCAACCCTATCTATATCCTCATCGGGGTCCAGGGGTCCGTAAACCACAAAGGTATCCTGGGTTTCGTCGCCGTCCGGCCCCTCCGCCTCCAGGTTGGGGGCGATGTTTATGCCGCTGGTGGGATTGCTGCTGACTATTATGGTGCCGATGGAGGGGAATATGGACCAGTCCGGTTCGCCCGGAGTGGTGGGCGGCAGGGGTCTGATTTCCACCTTGTAGAGGCCGTCCTCCACCGTGTTCCCGCTGTCGTCCTAACCAACCCAGGTTTCACTGTTTTCCACGAATCCCCCGGGATATGTTTTGGCTGATACCAGGGTTCTTATAAGCTCATTTTCCTGGTTGAATATTTTTACCCAGGCGTTTTGCTGGAGTTCGAAATTCCACATTATCTTGACCGTTCCACCCTCGGTGGGGTCGTAAACGGTGGGGTCGAATTTAATGTATTTAACCGGTTCCGGCTGTCCCTGCTCCTGCGCCCAGACGTTTATGGAAATAAACGCAGCCACGGTGATCAGCGCTGCCAGAATAGAAGCCAGATACTTAGTTAATTTGGATTTATTTTTAATCATACCGGTACTCCTTTCTATGGATTACAGCTTGTTTTGCCGGTCCAGGAACTGATAGAACATCACCGCCGCCTCTGCCCTGGTGGTGTTGTCCCCCGGACGCAGCCGGCCGTTATATCCTTTGACCAGTTCCCGGGCCACCGCAATGTTCATGACCTTCCTGGCCCAGCCGCTGACCCTTGCGTTATCCTGGAAATCCTGGAGCAAGTCGCTTTCCACATCCGTCAGGCCGCCGTAGCGTACCAGTATGGATACCATTTCCTCCCTGGTTATGGGACGGTCGGGAAGGAACAGATTGCCGGGATAGCCTCCCACCCAGCCCTGCTGCCTGGCAAGGCTGATTGCTGAAGCGGCCCAGTGGCTTTCCGGAACGTCGTTAAACCCTCCGCCGGAAGACTGGTCTGGTAACAGTCCGCTGCTTTTTGCCAGTATGGCCGTGAATTCTGCCCTGGTAATCTGCCGGTCGGGTTTGAAAGTGTTGTCGGAGTATCCGTTGATGATGCCCTGGGAGGCCATTACTTCCAGGTACTGCCCGCCCCAGTGACCGCCGGTGTCCTTGAAACCGGTCTGTTTAATCATCACCGCCAGGGGTAAAAGGCTGTTGATTTCGGCGGAAAGAACGTTTTCAGACACCCTATGGAAAGGCAGACGCAGCCATTTGCCGTTTATTTTCTGGTAGAGGGCAGCTTTCTTATGGTCCTGGCCGGCGGGCAGCGGGTATGTCACGGTCGCTTTACAGAATTTCTGCAGCATCGCCTCATCAGCGGACAGGTAATAAACCGGAGATATCCGGATAAAGCCGGGAATATGGTATTCTTCCTGGACAGGGGTGATATATGTGTCCTTTAGGAAGGTGCCCGGTCCGAATAGAAACACTGCTTGTCCGTCCGGCGAGCTTACGCTTTCCTGTTGCTGCGCACGTACCAGGATAGGTTCGGATTTTACCGGAGCCTTGTCATTATCTGCCCCGGAGAAGACATTTGCAGTGGGAATGGGCAGTGAGTTAACCTTTCCGCCCTCCATCCAGATTATTTCATTACCATTGAAGGTCACTGAACGGGGATCGGATATGTTGATTTGAAGGGGTGTTTCCGTTTTGGAGTCAATATCTACAAGTAAGGCCTGTCCATTATTGTTAATCAGGATGTTTTGGCCCGACATGGCCACGGGAAGGCTGTGGCTATTTCCTGAGGTGAGTGTCTGAACTTTGTTTGTGGCGCTGTCCAGCAGTTTAACCTGGTAGTAGTCCTGGTTTTTTTCCGCCCAGGCCACCTTGCCGCCATCGGCCACCAGGTAAAGGTTGACATCTTCCCCGGAGGTAACCCGGGTTTCCTGCTGCCGCTGGATATTGTAGACGTAAAGGTCGTTGCCCCCATGCCTGAAATCAACCCAGGCGGCGGCTTCACCATCGAATACCAGGCCGAATGCCTGGGAGCCGTCCGAGGATATTTTCTCCTGGCTTCCATTGGTAAGGTCGTAAAGGTAAAGGTCTTTTTTGCCCCAGTCATGGTCCGTCCAAACCACCTTGCCGTCTTGGATTAGCGGCTCATGGTGATCTCCCGGAGTTTGAGATATTTTCATTTCACTGCGGCTATCCGTGTCGTACAGGTAAATGTCGAAGCTGCCGGTGACCGGATTACCCCGGTTGTCCTGCCAGACTATATATTTTCCCTGTATATCCGGAAAGGCCTGCGCCCCCGGATGGTTGGTTATCCGGGTTATCTCTCCTGTTTTAGTATCCTTTGTGAATACTTCCCAGTTGGATTGGTACCAGCCCATGTAGACCAGCTTGTCCCCATCCGTTTTTGCGCCGTCTCCCGGCTGGGGATAGTCGGAGCCGGAGGCTGGAAAGGCGTTAAGGAAAGTCATAATTAAAACTACCGGTAATAGCAAGGATATCTTTTTCAAGAATGATTCTCTCCTTTCTTGGTTTGGCGTGATATAGTACTTTCATAATGGAACCATGCGAAAACACAATAAAACCTGCCCCGGAAAACCGGAGCAGGCTTTTTAAAGATAGCTGTGACAATGTTGCGGTAACCAATCCGGCAACCCGGCTGTCATCGCCTTACAGTGGGCATATTATCACCGGCAGCGATCCGGCCAATGTGCCTGCTGTAAGACATTAGACCCGTGGCTTTGCGTCCCCATCTTTCGACAGGTTTGCCCTTTTCGATTAATTGTGACATTCTTATCATATTTTAGAGAATTTAACCATACTTTGCAATGAGACCATTTTCCCATATTAATAGATATTAGAAT
>CBEULQ010000065.1:0-9287 GCA_965543975.1 uncultured Desulfocucumis sp.
AAATGCTTCGGAGTGCGGAGTGAAGCAGGCATAATGAGAGGTGCGGAATGATTCAACTTTACAATGTTTCCAAGATATACCCCAACGGGGTTAAGGCCTTAAACGATGTAACCCTGCACGTACGTAAAGGGGAATTTGTTTTTCTTGTGGGACCCAGCGGCGCTGGAAAATCCAGCCTCATAAAAATAGTCTTCCGGGAGGAGCTGCCCTCCAGGGGACAGGCCCTTTTTACCGGTAAAAACATAGCCAGGTTGAAGGGCCGGGAAATACCGCATTTGCGCAGGAAAATAGGCATGGTTTTTCAGGATTTCCGGTTGCTTCCGCAGAAAACCGTGTATGAGAACGTAGCCTTTGCCATGCAGGTGGTGGGGGCGGGCAACAGGGCCATCAGGACCAGGGTTCCCGAAGTGTTGACCCAGGTAGGTCTGGAGGATAAGGCCAAGATGATGCCGGCGCAGCTTTCCGGCGGTGAGCAGCAAAGGGTGTGTATCGCCAGAGCTATAGTGAATAATCCCGTAATGATTATTGCCGACGAACCAACAGGAAACCTTGACCCTGACACCTCCTGGGAACTGATGAATCTTTTCAATGAAATAAATAGCAAAGGAACCACTATAATTATGGCCACCCACGCCAGGGAAATCGTAGATACCATGAAAAAAAGGGTTCTCTCCATGACAGCAGGGCGGATTACCCGGGATGAGGAAGGCGGGGTCTACAGCAATGAGTCTTAACACACTGGGGTACTACTGGCGGGAGGCTTTTTTGTCCATTTTCCGCAACGGCTGGCTTTCCCTGGCCTCGGTGGGGACCGTGACAATTTCCCTGTTGATCCTGGGCATTTCAGTGCTGCTGGTGATGAATGCGCAAGCCTTCACCAAAAGCCTGGAATCGGGCGTTGAAATAAGAGTTTTCCTGGAAAACGGAACCACCAGGGAAGATATCAGGGAAATGGAAAGGGAGTTGAAAAAAACGCCCGGGGTCGCCACAGTGGAGTTTGTCTCCAGGGAGGAAGCCCTGGAGGAGATGAGGGAAAATCTGGGCGACCGTAAAGATATTCTTGAAGGGCTGGAAGAGGACAACCCTTTGCCGGACGCCTTTCGTATCAAGGCTGAAAGGGCTGACGATGTACCTGCCCTGGCCTCTGGAATGGAAAAGCTGGAGAAAGTTGACCAGGTGAATTACGGCCGGGGTATGGTGGAGAAACTGCTGGCGGTGATTAAATGGGTTCGCCTGGCCGGCGGCGGTCTCATCGTAATTTTAGGCGTGGCGGCGCTGCTGCTGATATCCACCACCATCCGCCTTTCCCTTTTCGCCCGGCGCAGGGAAATCGGCATTATGAAATTTCTTGGTGCCACCAACTGGTTCGTACGCTTTCCCTTCCTGCTGGAGGGGATGCTTCTCGGCTTCGTCGGAGCGGCCATTGCATCCTCACTGGTTTACCTGGGGTATGTGTCGCTGGTTAACCGGCTGGATGAAGTCCTTCCCTTCGTAACCCTGGTAACTGACCGTCAGATATTGTTATACGTAATCGGCGGGCTGATGGGTATAGGAATTGTTGTGGGGGCGCTGGGAAGCGCATTCTCTATAAGGAAGTATATAAAGGTGTAGCGGTTAGGGACAGGAGGGTTACCCTTGAAAAAAACTGGTTATCACAGGAAATTTGCTTTTTTTATAACCGCGGTATTTACAATAACCACTCTTTGGACAGGTGTTGCCGGAGGAGCAAGCCTGGAACAGACCCTTCAGGAAACAAGAAACAAGCTGAAGCAGAAACAACAACAAATTAATCAGTCGAAAAAAGAGGTTCGCAATTACTCTTCCCAGGTTGCAAACCTGGACAGTTCCATTGACGCCAGAGAAAAGCAGATAGCCCAGTTGAACAATAATCTGCAGGTGGCTCAGTCCGGTCTGAGACAGGCTGAGGAGGATTTAACAGAAGCCCGGGAAAGATTGGAGGAAAGCAAACAGGCTTTAAACCAGCGGGTGCGGGGAATGTACCTGGCGGGAAACGTAAGCTACCTGGAGATTCTCCTGGATTCCAATGACTTCGGCGATTTCGTAAATAGGTTAGATTTGTTGAAAAGGGTGGTTAACCGGGACGCCGGCATTGTGAAAAAGGTAAACGAGGAAAAGAGCCGGGTTGAAGAGGAAAAATCCCAGTATGAGAAGAAACTTCAGCTGATTGCCTCCCTGATTATTCAGCAACAAAAAGCCAGGGATGAGTTGGAGGCCAGACAGGCGGAGAAAAGGGAGCTTTTGAGCCAGGCCAAGGGTGACCTGGACCGCTTTGAGCAGGAAGCCGACACCCTGGAGGCCAAGGAGCAGTCAATAATCCGGGAGATAGTCAAGAGAAAGCAAAAGGATGCCCCCGCCAAGGGTACCGGGGCCTTTACCTGGCCGGTGCCCGGACATACCCGTATTTCCTCACCCTTCGGCAACAGAACGCACCCAATATTAAAATACGTCCGCCGCCACGAGGGTATAGATATACCGGCCCCCAGCGGCACCACGGTGGTGGCGGCCCAGAATGGCACGGTAATAAATGTGGGCACCATGAGCGGTTACGGCAAAGTGGTAATTATCGACCACGGCGCCGGCTTGACCACGCTTTACGCCCATTTGTCCGCCCAGACGGTAAGGGAGGGCCAGGAGGTGTCAAAGGGCCAGGCCATAGCCAAAGTGGGCAGTACAGGTATGTCTACCGGACCGCACCTTCATTTCGGGGTATATAAAAACGGCAGCGCGGTAAATCCCTCCGGATACCTGTAATTTGATTTTTGCATATTGACATGTGGACACTTTCCATATTGTTGTAATTAACCTCTGCCTGGTGTAGTATAATAATGTCAGGGGACACACTTCTATTCAGGTATTCAGAATTCAGAATATTTCAAGACGATAAACCGGTATTTCATGCTGACTCCTGACTCCTGACTCCTGAGTACTACTGTTTAATTTCACAAAGGAATGTCCCCAACGTATGTGAAGGGATTGTCTATTTGTTGATTTGCGGGCAACCCGTGAGCGGAAAGGTGGAAGTTTTTTGTATTACGGCAGAAGTGGTTATTATGGAAAGAGAGGCCGGTGGCTCACCGGCCTTGCTGCAGTTTTTCTGGGCATTATTTTTTTATCGGGCTGGCTTCTAGTACACAACTATAAACATTTTGGTAATTTGTTTCAGGTGATATCGCTGGTGCGCAGCCAGTATCTGTACGAAACGGAATCCACGCTGCTGGTTGACGGCGCCATAAAAGGAATAGTAGACGCGCTGGGTGATCCCTATTCCGTGTATCTTGAGCCCAAGACTTACACGCAGCTCCAGGACCAGATAAGGGGTACCTTTGGAGGGCTGGGCATTCTGGTGGGTATAAAGGATGATTTCCTGACTGTAGTCCGCACCTATAACGGAACTCCGGCTTACAAGAAGGGAATAACCTCCGGCGACATAATTACCAGGATTGGAGACCGGGACGCCAAGGGCATCGATCTTGACACCGCCGTTCAGTTAATGCGCGGCCCGGTGGGAACTAAAGTGAATCTTACCCTGATTCACCAAGGAAAAGAGGCGCCTTTCAAGGTGGAACTAACCCGGGAGGAAATAAGCGTTCCCACGGTGGAGGGAAAACTTCTCCCGGATAACATTGGTTACATTGTAATTTCCCAGTTTTCAGAGAAGACTCCGGATGAATTACAGAGGGTGCTGGGTGATTTTAAAAAACAGGGGCTCAAGGGCGTTCTTTTGGATCTTCGGGACAATCCCGGAGGGGAACTGCAGTCGGTGGTGAAAGTATCCGGTAATTTTATACCTGAGGGTCCGGTTGTATATATTGAATACCGGGGTGGCAGGACCGAGATGTTGCCTTCCGGCGGGAACAACCTGGATCTGCCCCTGGTGGTGCTGGTAAATGAAGGAAGCGCCAGCGCTGCGGAAATACTTGCCGGGGCAATAAAGGATACAGGTTCCGGAACACTGGTGGGCCAAAAGACCTTCGGCAAGGGTGTGGTACAGACGGTTTTTGAGCTGGATAACGGGGCCGGGGTGAAACTTACCACTGCCCGTTACCTTACCCCGGGAAAGCATGATATCAATAAAAAGGGGATTATCCCGGACGTGCAGGTATCCCGGGGCGAAAAACCCGATATGACGGACCATCAGTTCGACAGGGGATTGGAAGTGTTGAAAAGTAAGTTTGGAGATAAGGCTGCCTGACAGCACCGGCAATTATTTATGAGTTGACATAATTGTGAGCCGGGGTCTATAATTTAATGATTCATTCTTTTTGAACCGGGAGGTGGTTTCTTATGTGTGAAGCTAATGCTTATCTGCGTCAGTCGGGAAAGGAAGAACTGTTACTGGAAATGGTGGATAAGGTGTTACCCCATGAGGACGGCCTGGTGCTTGAGGATATTTTCGGCCGCCGGAAGATAATCAAAGCCAGAATTGCAGAACTTGCCCTGGTGGACCACAAGATTATACTTGAAAAGGAAGACTAGTAAACGTTTTTTAAAAGGGCTAACCGCCCTTTTTTTGTTTATCTTTATTATAAACAAATTCTTGATTCAGATGGGGTTTTAACCCATACGTTGGGGACATTCCTCTGAAGGAGGTGGCGGGAGTATTAGCGGCGGTTAGCTATCGGATAAAAATATGAATTGCAGACAATCATAATTTAGACTCGTTGGTTGTTCTTCCGGCAGGTGGTTTACGGAAAGTGAAGAATATTTTTTAAAAAAGCAAAAGGGGTTGACGGATTGGGTATTCTTCGCTTTGTAAGTTCCAATGAATTTAAAATATCGGAATACAAGGAATTGCTGCAACCGGTGGAATTTACACCCCTACAGCTAATAATTCGGGATACCTTCAGTGACGATCCCCGGGATGTGGTCAGGGAAAAGGTTTTAAAAGCTTATGAGACGAAAAGGGCGCCTCTTTTTGTGGACCATACCGGGTTGTTTATAGATGAATTGGAGGGTATACCCGGTCCTTTTACCCAACTTTTCTGGAAGCGGCTGAACGTGGATGGTTTATTGAGTCTCATTCACTGCAAGGACAGCCGCGGAGCCATGGTCAGAACCACCATAGGCTATTGCGACGGCAGGCAGATACATTATTTCGAAGGAGAAATCCGGGGGACTATAGCCCGGGAGCCGGCAGGCTGCGTATCCACCTGGATGTGCCTGTTTATTCCCGATGGATTCAACATCACCATGGCTGAGATGTCCAGGGAACAGAAAAACGCCATTTCCCACCGCAGGTTGGCCGCGGAAAAATTCAAGCAGTATTTAACGATCCCCGGAGGGGGTGTTCCACCTGTACGATAAAGCTTACGACAAGATAATGGATGAACTTGCCCAGGAAATAAGGGGTAAGAAGATAATACCCTTTATCGGTGCGGGCATGTCTAAAAATTTAGGCTTGCCGGGTTGGGAGTCAATGATTGAACTGGTGGCTCAGGATTTGGAGATCGATCCTGACATTTTAGGCTGCCACGGGGACTATCTGCAAATTTGCGAGTACCATATAATTAAGAATGGGGGCAGCAAAAACAGGATCAGCAAACTTATAGACAGAAGCCTGCGCTCCGTGGAGGTGGACATAGGTTCTTCTCTGGTTCACAGGTACCTGGTGGGAATGCATTTTCCCCTTATTTATACGACAAACTTTGACGAACTGATAGAGATTGCCTTTCGCCATCACAGGGTGCCTTACTGCCGCATCGCCACCCTGGATGATATACTTTGCGCCGGGGAAAATGTCACCCAGATTGTGAAATTTCATGGGACCCTGGACCATGACGAAACATTGATTATAAGCGAAACGGACTACCACAACCGGCTGGATATGGAGGGCGCCCTGGATATTAAATTACGCTCCGACTTGCTGGGCAAGACGGTTTTATTTTTGGGATACAGCTTCCGGGATTTGGACATCAGATACATGTGGAGCAAACTTTTCAAAGTGATGAAATCCAATTGCAAGGCATACATGGTAACCGTAAAGCCAAATTTTGTTTTCGACGTGGTGTACGGCAGAAAGGGTATGAAAATAATCTGCCTGGATTCGGACAACTACAAGGAAGATTTCACCAGGTTTATGGAGGAGCTGTACAGCCGGGTTACCGGCAACTAGGAGGAGGCCGTTCAAAAACAAGCATGGCGCGAAAGGAGAAGCCGTACAGCGCGGAGCGTACCGGTAGGTCATAGGTCAGGGGACACACCTCTCCTTGGAGCATACTTTAGGGTCAGAGGAATGTCCCCAATTAATACTGGACGGCGAGCCTGAGTTAAAGTGCCAGGCGCAGTTTTTCAACGGACTCCTAGAGGAGTGTTTGTATGGACCTATCCGCCATCGATGACTTCAAATCCCTCGAGGAAGCAGTTAAACAGTGCAGCAATTGTCATTTAAGGGGCGGCTGCCGGGGCGTTGTTTTCGGTGAGGGCAATCCGGAAGCCAGAATAGTGTTTTGCGGTGAAGGTCCCGGCGGCGAAGAAGACCGCCTGGGGCGGCCCTTCGTGGGCCCGGCGGGGCAACTGCTGGATAAAATGCTGGCTGCCTGCGGTTTTGAAAGGTTTAAGCACGTCTACATATTAAACACTATTAAGTGCCGTCCGCCGGGAAACAGGACTCCCACCGAGCAGGAGCGGTCAGCCTGCCGGCCTAATCTTGACGCCCAGGTAAGGTTGATCCGGCCAGTTATCATGGTACTGCTGGGGGCCTGCGCCCTGCAGGAGGTTGTCAGTTCCACCGGCAGGATAACCAGGGACCGCGGGAGGTGGGTATTTAAGGACGGCGTTCATATAATGCCCACTTACCACCCCGCCGCCCTTTTGAGAAATCCTTCCCTTAAGAGGGACGCCTGGGAGGATTTAAAACAGGTGGTTGCCAAATATCGTCAGTTAGTTGATAAGAATCACTATTCACCCTACTGTTAGGAGGCCGCTCTTAACGGCCTCTGTGTTCTAAATTGTTTCAATAGATTTTTGGCATTGGTATGTTTCAGTGCTATCCAGTTGCGTGGTTGGAGAGGTTAATTCATCCGGCCAGGCTTTAAGCCCCTCACGCCTGGCCTTGGCCAGCAGTGCCATATACTGCCTTTCCATGGCATTAAGCCTGAAAACCATATAGTCCACCATTTCCTGATCGCACATATCGAATTCCTTTTTAGCGTTGTGCCAGCTTTGGCGGCATTCTTCCACCATATAGAGGAGATCGGTTACCGTCTTTTGGGGAATAAATATTTTAGATGCCACCTGTTGAAAAAATTTTTCCATATATTTCATATTATCACCTCAAGTTAAATCTATGCTGTATGGCGGGCGTTCAGAAGCGCCCGTTAAATATTTGTTGGGGTAATTAAGCATAATACAAATTATCAGTAATGATTTAGGGGGGTTTTATGATGGTGCTCCCGCGAAAAACAGTTATTATCGGGCTTATTTCTTCATGTATAACGGCCATATGCTTAACGGGCTGCAGCAAGGGAGGAGCGGAGAGCAAGCCGTTATCCCCGCCTACGAAGATTGCTGTCTGCGTGGCGGATATGGAAAGGGACGGAAATAAAATAATAAAAAAGGTAATGGAGGAAAGAAAGAAAAAAGAGAAACTGGACATAACGTGGCTTGATGCCGGAAACGACCCCCAGCAGCAGTCCCGCCAACTGGAAAAGCTAGGGGAGCAGAAGGTCAAGGCAGTGGTACTGCAACCGGTAGACCCCCAGGACGGAGCCCGGCTTCTCCGGACTCTGGTGGAAAAAAATATTAAAGTGGTGGCGTTGGAGACTCTGCCCATCGACGCCCCGGTGGAGGCTTACATTGCCTCCAACCATGCCCTGGCGGGACGCCTGATGGCGGAATACGTGATAAACGCAGTACGAAAAAGAAACGGACTTCCCGTAACCCCTGGCGAGCCCGGCACCGCAGGTGAAACAGAAAACCAGCAACTTCAGTCCGGTCAGGGTGCTGCCCAGGGAGGCGGTCAGGGGCAACAGCAGGGTCAAAGCCAGCAGCAGGGAACAGCAGGCGGGCAGCAGGCGGGGGGCCAGCAGGGTGGTGGCGGCACCGTTGGTGTTCTGCCTCCGGAAGCCCAACTTCAGGGCAGGGAAGCGGCTAAGGTGATTATACTGGCAGGCGATCCCGGCGATTTGGCTTCTCAGGAAATAGCATCCGCTGCCAGGGCGGTGCTGGCTGACAGCCAGTGGGCCAGGGTTGTTGCAGAATATAATCATTTCCGGGGAGATCCGGCGCAGGTGCCTTTTAACATGCAGCAGGCACTGGCGGCAAACAATAACAGGATAGATGCGGTTATAGCAACGGACAGCCGCCTGGCGCTGTCAGCCGTGGATGTATTGAAGGCAGCGGGATTAAACAACAGTGTTCTTACGGTGGGTGTGGGGGCGGATAAAAAAGCCAGTGAGGCCCTGGCCGCCGGGGACCACGACGCGGAGGTGGATACCAGGCCGGATCTGCTTGGACAGTATGCCTTGGAGGCGGCGGTCAGCCTGGCCAAAGAAGAGGGCTGGCAATATGACGGACAGTCCACCAGCGGCAGTTATTCGGTACCCTCCCGCATAACCCCGGTGCGTCTGGTGCAGCCTGAAAATATATATCTTTTAAAACAGCGATGGGCCGGTATAAAAGATGCCGGAAAGGAAAAACAGGGAGGCAGCCGGCAGGACGGCGGTTCAGCCGGCAGTCAGTCCGAAAGTGGAGGGCAGCAGTCCTCCCAGGGTGGCCAGCAGGGTCAGCAAGGGCAACAGGGACAAAAAACAATGCTTAAGATAACCACTATGGACGGTAAAACAGTGGAAGTGCAGATTAACGGACAGGTAAAGAAGATAGAAGCTACGGACGGAGGCCAGCAGGGACAGGGAGGGAAGGAGCAGCAGGGGCAACAGGAAGGCGGCCAGGGGGGACAGTAAAAAAGTTGTAAACGCCCGGTAGCCGGGCGTTTATCTGTTCTTATTGGTTATTTTTATTTGCAATGGTATTTCGTCGTCTATTTCTTCCGGGAAGGGATCGAGGTAAGTAATTTCTATTTTGTCGTCCAGCATTACGTTGCTTTTTGGGGTACCGTCTTTATCCACAATTCTGGCCGTGTCCCAGTGGTTAAACCATGCGGGTTTAGAATTAGATTGGGGTTTTGATTTAGCGCTTGATTTTGCTTTTGACACTGCCGATTTAAGGATAATCCGGCCGCTATCAATGCTTACCACCGTATCAGATATTGTTTTAACTTCCAGCAGGGTTACCTTTATTGCTCTTCTTTGGAAAATTTCCACATCAAT
>CBEULQ010000066.1:0-9149 GCA_965543975.1 uncultured Desulfocucumis sp.
ATAGACGCTGACCCGCCCCCGTTGCAGGCCGCAACCAAGCACCTGTGAGACCGTCATGCCGTGAATGCCGTAATTGCCCAGGGCTTCCTTAACATCCTCAAGCTTCGCCGGGCGTATAACGGCTTCAATTTTTTTCATAGTACAACCTCCGTACCAGAAATAAATAAAAGCCCTAAACCAATATTATCACGGCATTAGGACTTCATCGGCCTACTGATACACCTTTGTATCTAACGTGATACTAACATTATAAATTTAACATTACTTAAAATCAATAATTATGACTAAACATTAAGACTATTTTGATGCGAAAAAGGTAAGGGACACGTCCTTCTTTTATTGCCAAACCCCTTCTCTTCAACATTTTCAAGAAGGAATGTCCCCAATTTTCTGCCAAAATTTACATAGCCGTTTGATATAAACCATTACCTGCAGATGCTGAAAGAAAAGCCCCCGGCCCCCCCGGTGGAAATCAGCTGATGCCCAAGGCCGTAAATATAATTGAAGAGTACATAGGAGCATAGCACCATCAGCATCAACCCGATGAGTAAATTACAGCTGACGGCGGTATTATAGCTCTTTACGGACGGGCTGAGCTTGTATTTTAACATGGACAGGTATCCGAAAAACAGGTTTATGCCGGATATGAACACGGCCACCGTCAACAGAGCCCCTTTAATTTGCTTCGCGAATGCTGGATCCGGGGCCAGGGAGTCGCTCAATAGCCGGAAAACCACAAAAATACCTATCAGATTGATTGCCGAAAAACATACCGTTAAGACAAAAATATCCCTGCAGCCTTTTTTGATTTCCATCATTAACAGTCACCCCGGTCCTGAAGGCTTTCGCAAATTGAAGGTTAATTTAATCAAAACGTCGAAGGTATTACCTATACACTGTACTGCAAATATCACCAAATACATATCCAGGGCAGGTGCGTAAAGGTGACGGCGTTACAGATAATCAGCGACACAGCCCAGCAGGTGGCCGACGCCATTTCTGCGGCTCTGGGCGTGGAAACGGAGATTGTGGACAGACAGTTCAATATTGTGGCCGGCACGGGCAAATACCGCCATTTGGTCGGCAGCAAGGATTACGAGGCTGCATACCCGGATTCTCCCTTCCTATATGGCAGGGTGCTGCGTACCGGTGAAAGCTTCATTATAGAAGACACCCAAAAAAATGAGCTTTACGGTCCCTATACCATGGGTGAAATGGGGGAAATATGCTGCCCGATAATACTGGAAGACAGCATTATCGGCGTTATAGCCCTGGTGGCCTTCAGCCAGGAACAGAAAGAAAACATGCTGAAAAAAAGAAATGTACTTCAGCATTTTCTGCAGCACATGGCCTTTCTCCTCGCCAATACCGTAGCAGCAAAAGAGGCTTTTATCAAACTGAACATAAACACCAACCTTTTTAAAACAATGATAGAAGCCTTTACTTCCGGTGTTATTTCGTTTAACGCCGGTGGCAGGGTGACCCACTTCAACAGTAAAGCCGAGGAGATAATCGGTATTGAACCGGACCTGCTGCAGAACATGGACATTCACCAGTTCTGGCCAAATTCCCCGGTAATTAAAGTGCTGGAAACAGGGATCGGTTACAACAACAACGAGGAATTTTACCCGGAATCCAAAGAAAACCTGCACCTGCTGGTATCCGCCAGGCCGATTATAATTGAAAAGAAACCGGCGGGAGCGGTGGTAATGTTCAGCAAAATGGCCGAAGCACGCAGGCTGGCCTACCGCCTTACCGATACTCAACACGAACTCCACTTCTCACATATAAAGGGCGAAAGCAGGCAAATTAAAAATTTAAAAGAAAAGGCCCTGCAGGTAGCCCGAAGCAGTTCCAGCATACTTATCACGGGAGAAAGTGGAACGGGTAAGGAGCTTTTCGCCCGTGCCATACACTTTGCCAGCCCCCGGAGAGACAAGCCCCTGGTGATAGTCAACTGCGGAGCCATTCCTGAAACCCTTCTGGAAAGCGAACTCTTCGGCTATGAAGAGGGTGCCTTTACCGGGGCCAGGAAGGGCGGACGACCAGGAAAATTTGAGCTGGCGGACGGTGGTACAATTTTCCTGGATGAAATAGGTGATCTGCCCCTACACCTTCAGGTTAAACTGTTGCACGTACTTCAGCGCCGTCAGGTTGAACGCGTGGGAGGCAGTAAAAACATCGACGTTGATGTACGAATAATAGCGGCCACAAACCGCAATCTGGAAGAAATGTGTGCTTCGGGAGAATTTAGGGAGGATTTATATTACCGTTTAAACGTTATTCCCCTGGTTATCCCCCCTTTAAGGGAAAGGCGGGAGGATATACCGGAACTAATGGACCATTTTCTTAATAAATACAATACCTTGCTGCAAAAACAGATTGTGGACTACAAGGAAGAAACCGTAAGAGTATTCATGGCTTACCCCTGGCCGGGAAACGTAAGAGAACTGGAAAATAGCATTGAATACGCGGTAAATATGGAAAACGAACCACTGATAGGCATGGAGAGCCTGCCCGCCAGAATTGTCGGCGACAATTCTGGTGCCCGGCAGAAGACTAATTACAACCTCGCCGCCATTACCGGAGAAGCTGAAAAGAAAATCATCAGAGAATTGCTGGAAAAGGTTTCAGCCGGCATGGTGGATCCCCAGTCCCTTCCTGATTTGCTGGGTGTCAGCCGGGCTACCTTCTACCGCAAACTAAAGGCTTACGGACTGGCAATGCCCAAAGGTTAACGTTATTCACCGGAAACTGCGTAAATATATATTTAAACAAGGCAGGGAACCGTCTTTAGCTCCCTGCCTTATTTGCTTCATTTGCCTATGAATACGTCATCGAATTTTATTCTGTCAGTCTCACCTTTTGCGGCCCGCTGCTTTTTACCCCAGAAATGGAACCAGACCATGGGCAGAATCAAAAGAGGCAGGCCTACGTACAAGGACGCTCTTAAATCGGGGTTTAATGCCACTATCACCAGGCAGGCCAACTGAACCCAAATGGCAAAGTGGGTAAAGTAAGGGAAAAACGGAACCTTAAATTTCAGTTTGTTTAAATCATAGTTCATGCTTTCCAGTTTCCGCCGGAATTTCAGCTGTGACCAGCAAATTGATATCCAGGCCATGGCCCCGGTGAAGCCCGACAGCGCCAGAAGGTAGGTAAACAGCATTTCGCTCTTATCTATTGTGAAAGCGATTACCCCTATCCAGCAGCCGGCTACGGAGAATATTATGGCATTATAGGGTACACCTTTTTTGTTGACCTTGGCCAGCAACTTGGGAGCCATACCCTCTTTAGCCAGGGAGTACATTGCCCGGGAGGTGGCGTAAAGACCGCTGTTTGAGCAGGATATGGCGGCCGTAAGAACTACAAATGAAAACAGCGCCCCCGCCCATTTAAACCCGTGGCTGTTCAAAGCCATGGCAAACACGCTTTCCTCCAGGCCGGCCTTGCCCCAGGGAATAATTGTCACCAGCAATGCCACAGGAATAACGTACAGCGCAATAATCCTGATGGAAACGTTTTTGACTGCCTTGGGTATGCTTTTTTCCGGCTCCTGGCTTTCACCGGCAGCAAGACCGATGATTTCGGAACCCTGGAAGTTAACCAGAATGATGACCATGGTAAGAAAAACAGCCCAGACACCCATGGGAAACAGGCCGCCGTCGCTAAACAAGTTGGTTGTACCTACAAACCCCTGGTCGCCGATCACCCCGAAGAAAATAAGTGCGGCCATGACGATAAACATTATTATGGCTATGATTTTTATTAGTGCCAGCCAAAATTCCAACTCACCGAAGGTGCCCACGTAGGCAAGGTTGATTACCGTTATAAGCACACCGAAGAATAACGCCCAGTAAACCGTCGGGATGGCGGGTACAAAGTTGTTCATGATAATCCCGGCTGCAATCATTTCCGACGGAACATAGGTTACCCAGGTAGTCCAATATGACCATCCCACCCCGCAGCCCCAGGTGGGATTGATGAAATCATTGGCGTAATTTACAAAAGACCCGGATATTGGAATATGAACAGCAAGTTCACCAAGGCAAACCATTACCATGTAGACCAGAAGACCTCCAAGAAGATATGCCAGTACGGCGGCGGGGCCGGTGGACTCCACCACATAACCGGTACCTAGAAAGTAACAGCTGCCTATAATTCCTCCCAGCGCAATTAACTGCAAGTGTCTGGGTTTTAATCCCCTTTTAAGCTCGCTGGCGTAAGCCTCTCTTTTTTGGGGAGAATTTGAGTTGCATACCTGTTCTGACATTATCATGCCTCCCGTCTTATTAAGCCCTTTACTGGAAATCAACAGCTTAGTTGTTTTACTAAATAATCAACTACTCCTAATACTAATTCTCCTGTTAACAATTATCAGCAATGAATCGAATCCCCAAAAACCAGTCTATTTGTAAAATCCAAATTAACCGCCGGCCACAACGGGAAAGATCACTATTTCATACCCATCTTTCAAAATAGTTGACCTGGCAGCTTTCTGACCGTTGACCGCTATCATTCCTATGTGATCTGACGGAATACCAAGCTTGTTCAGTATATTCTGTACTGTAACCACTCTGCCAACAGGCAGTTCATACTCCAACAAAGAACCGTCACCGTTCCCGTAGCGCGCCAGAGGCCCTCGAAAATCCACCTTAACAATACCCATTGTATACCTCTTAAAAAACTTTTTACTTCCTAAACAGTACGCATTTTTATCGCCAAACCCAGTGAATAAGACGATAATAACAGGATATTACAGAAAATTGCCTCTTACATCATCTCCATTCCGTTTAAACATATAATTATCAAGCCGCCGGGACTCCGATACTTAAGTTAACCGGCGGCATGATAAAAGAACGCACTAAGTCAATTCCAAACGGGCGAGAGTTTCCTTCTCCGGGATACCGTTGGCGTCCCATCCCCGTAAGCTGTAATATTCTCCAAGCATTTTCGTAAATTCTTCCCTGGGCAGAGTTTTGCCCTCACCGGGCCCCCCCACCAGGCCTTGCGTAAATATCCTGTCCGGCAGGATATCGTCTTTTCCGGTAAACCCTTCCCTGGCATTAAACAGCCGAGCCAGGTTGAATATCCTTTCACCGACCAGTTCCAGCTCCGCCGCGGTAACTTCCCTGCCCAGGACAGGAATGAGCATCTCTGCCATTAAGTCAAAGGAGAGTGCCCAGAAATCGCACAATATAAGGGAGAATTTCAGTGCGTTGTAATGCTGCAGGTCCGCAACCAGCCCTGCCTTACCTTCAACGGTATAGGGGTCCCGCTCCCCATAAGCTTCTTCCGCCACCGGCCAGGCGCTCATATGGCATGCTCCCCGGGGTGCGGTGGCATAGGCAAGTCCCATGGCCCACGAGCCCCTGGGTTCATAGCCGGGAAATTCCAGCCCTTTCACCTGCATCGCAAACTCCTCGCCGCCGTAGCGTTCCGAAAGTGTTCTGACACCAAGGGCAAGTTCCAAACCCATGTCTTTCCGGAAAGCCACAAGTTCCGGGACTTTCAGATAGGTAGTAACATCACCGAAGCGCAGGCCAAAATCCTTAATACCCTTTTCTGTCATTTCCATGGCAAAAGCTATGGTACTGCCCATGGAAATGGTATCCAGCCCAAGGTCGTCGCACAGCGCGTTGAATTTAACCACGGCTTCCAGGTCGGCAATACCGCAATTGGAACCGCCTATGGATAATGTTTCGTATTCCGGCCCTTCCACCCTGGCCGAGCCTTTAACCGTATAGTTACCACAGCCCAAGCCGCAGGACAGGCAGGCCTTTTTACCGGCTCTGGCCTTCTGCATGGATGGGGAGGTTAGGGATTCGAACCCTTCAAAGGTAGCCTGCTGGAAATTTCTTGTGGGCAGTATACCCGAGTTCTGTGACATCTCCACCAGCATGGGAGTGCCGTCAGTATAAGCCCAGAGATTGGTGTCGGTTAAAAGGTCTTCCCGCATGGCCTTATGCGCGGCTTTTAGCAGACCTTTCATATCAGCTACACTCACACCTCCGGTGCCACGGACCACCACGGCCTTAAGATTCTTTGAACCGAACACGGCGCCTGCGCCTCCCCGGCCGGCCTGGCGGTACAACTCCGAAGTCAAGCAGGCATAGGTGACCATATTCTCCCCGGCGGGGCCGATTGAAAGTACCCTGGTACCCTCGCCGTGAAGCTTTAGCAGTTCCTTCTCGGTGTCAATGGTTCCCTTGCCCCACAGTAATCCCGCATCCTGTAATTTAACTTCACCGTCTTCTATGACGAGATATACTGGTTTTGGCGCCTTGCCTTCCAGGATAACCATATCGTAGCCAGCGTATTTTAATTCACCCGCTATGCTTCCACCTACGGAACAATCCAGTGCCGCGCCGTTAACCGGTGACTTGGTAACCACCGAAAGTTTGCCGGAACAGGGAACTATCGTCCCGGTAAATGGTCCGGTAAGTAAAATAATCTTGTTTCCGTCTGAAAGGGGGTCTGTACCGGGCTTAAGTTCCTCGTACAGGTACTTGATCCCCAGACCCTTTCCCCCATAATAAAGATCGGCCCATTTTCTGTTTAAACCTTCTTTGTTTATTTCTCCGGATGTAAGATTAACCCGAAGTAAAGAGTCAATATAACCCACGTTTTACACCTCCACCGTTAAGGCTCCATGGGGGCACCACTGGGCACATGCCGGTTCGCCCCGGCAAAAATCACACAGGCGGGGCCTGCCATCCGGCGGCATGACTATTACCCCTTCCGGGCAGGCGTTTGCACAATCTCCGCAACCCGTGCAGATATCCGTGTCAACAACCGGTACTCCGTTTTCCTCGCTGATGGCGCCGGTTGGACAAGCCTGAACACAGTTGAGACAGCCACTGCATAAAGAAGCGGTGATAACCAGGTCGCCGTTTAGATACTCCGATGTCACCTTCAGCCTGGCCAGGGAAGGGTTAAAAATATTTTCCTTCGCCCCACTACAGGCCAAATGGCACAACCGGCAGCCGATGCATTTTTCAGCTTCAAAACCTAGTTTCAACTTTTGATCCCCCCTTCTAAGGTCAGGGGACACACCTTCTTATGTTGGCTAAATTCTTTACTTTTTAACATCTTTCACGAAGGAATGTCCCCAACATATACAAGACTATTTTGTAGCGGTGTTCTTTACATTTTCCAGCACTTTATTAAGACGATCGATGACGGCATCCTGCTGCTCCCTGGTGATGGTAAGCGGCGGCTCGATGCGGATTGATTTGGCATTGATAAGGGTGCCCGCCACCAGAACTCCTGCGCCAAACAGTCCCGTAGCCACGGCGTAACCCAGTTCGTTGTTATGGAACTCTATTCCTATCATTAAGCCTTTGCCGCGGATTTCCTGGACCACTTCGGGATACTTTACCGCCAGCCCTTTCAACTTGCCAAGCATATACTCCCCGGACTCCGCAGCTCGCTGGGGCAGGTTTTCCTCCAGCAGCACGTTGATGTTGGCGATGGCTGCGGCACAGCATACGGGGTTTCCGCCAAAGGTGGTGGTATGCAGGAAGGGATTCTCCACAAGCTTCTCCCATATTTTCTCTCTCGCCACAACAGCTCCTATGGGCATAACGCCGCCGCCGAAAGCTTTGGCCAGGCACAATATATCAGGCACCACATTGTGATGCTCGCAGCAGAACATTTTCCCGGTGCGTCCCATACCGGTTTGTACTTCATCCAGAATCAGCAGGGCACCATAACGGTCGCACATTTCCCTAATCCTGGGCAAATAGTCAGCGGGAGGAATAATTACACCGCCCTCCCCCTGAATAGGCTCGATCAGCACTGCGGCCACATCTTCCCCTATAAAGGCGCAGCTTTCCAGCATCATCTCAATGGCGTCGGCATTGCCGTAGGGTACGTGGTGAAAACCGGGAACCAGGGGGAGAAACGGCGAACGGAAAACACCCTTGGCGGTGGCGCTGAGGCTTCCCAGGGATTTTCCGTGGAATCCCTTGGTGGTTACTATATAACTCTTGCGGCCGGTATACATCCTTGCAAATTTTAACGCCCCTTCAACGGACTCTGTTCCGCTGTTTACAAAGAAGGCGTATTTTAAATCCCCGGGAGTAATCCCGGCAAGAAGTTTTGCCAAAAAGCCCCGCAGGGGATCCAACAGTTCCTGACTATGAAGAGCCTGGCGATTCAACTGGTTATATACGGCCTGAAGCACCTTGGGATGACGGTGACCTACGTTGTATATGCCGTAACCCCCAAGACAGTCAATATATTCCTTACCATGTACATCGGTAAAGGTTGAGCCCTGATCGCTCCATTCCACCGAGGTGTAATCCGTTGAAACCGATTTTCTGTATTCAAGAAAACCAGGGTTCACATGCTCACTGAAAGCTTCCACGGTGGCTCTGACAACCCAATCCTTTTCTTCCTGTGTCAACCCCTTTTTGGCTATCAGATCAAGATACATTTGCGATTCTTTAATTACTTCAGCGTACTTCTCCAAACGATCTACCCCCTAAATTATTGTTTTTGTGCGTCTGCCTGTGTTATTGCCCTGCCGGCTATCCCCCACCGGCAATTACGTCCAATGAGGGATGATTTGGAAAAAAAAGCACCTTCACAGGTTCACCTGGAACCTGTTTAAGGCGCCGTTGCCGGTTCATCCTCCGTTGGATTAAATATTGCCTGTGTCGGATATATGACCGAAAAAACATTGCAGGGGTAAAAAGCTTCGTGCCTTTGTCGCTTAGAAATTGCAACTAACATACCTATTTAAAATGATTAAAGAAAAAAACCATCATGTATACAAAATACTTCTATAAACGAAGTTGTTTTGCCAATATCAGTAATTTTTGCCTTATCAACCGGATGCACCAATAGCCATAAAATTCAAATATTCCCTTTGCAATCCAATGATAATCTGTTATTCCACTGAAACAACAACACCACCAGCCCGATTAGTATCAATAATGAGAAAAATCAGCCCTGATTATTTTTTGTATTCGTAAAATTTCAAATTCGGACGGCTATTCTCATTAATGATACGAGCAATCTCTCCATTGAGAATAAATATGGCATAAAAAAAAGAGCCCAGGACTCATGTCAATTTAAACTCAACTATTTATAAACAAATTCTTGATTCAGGTGGGGTTTTAACCCATACGTTGGGGACATTC
>CBEULQ010000067.1:0-9057 GCA_965543975.1 uncultured Desulfocucumis sp.
GGGTAGATCTGGTATTGGTTAATCTCTCAACCCGGGAGGTTGCCAGAAAACCGTGCCCCGGTCATGTTATCAGCTCGTACCTGGGTGGGAGAGGCCTGGCTGATTATATATTATTAAGGCATCTGGGGAAAAACGTCGGACCCCTGGACCCGGAAAACCTGCTGGTTGTTTCCTCCGGTTTGTTGAGCGGCTCCCGGATGATTACCTCCGGGCGGGTTCACGTCAGCGCCCGTTCACCCCTCACAGGTTTTATTGGAACTTCCAATTCCGGGGGGGCATTCGGCTCAGAGTTAAGGGGTTGCGGAATTCTATCCCTGGTGGTTACCGGTAAGTCGGATAGGCCGGTTTTTATTAATATCAGGGATCAGCGGATTACCATAGAGGACGCCTCTGAGGCCTGGGGCCTGCAAAGAAAAGAGGCGGCAGAAAAACTTATGGAACTGGCCGGCGACCAAAAGGCCATGGTAGCGGTTATCGGACCTGCTGGAGAGAAGCTATCGGGTCTTGCGGCAATCATTTTCGGCCCCGGGCATGCCTGCGGCAGAACCGGGCTGGGCGCGGTGATGGGCTCCAAAAATCTTAAAGGAATACTGGTGAGGAAAACCTCTCCCTCAGCTTCGGAAACTTCAGCAGAGGCGGTCCGGGCGGTTAAAGAATACCTGGAAAAATTAAAAGCACTGCCCTGCTGGGAGGGATGGACAACGCTGGGGTCCACGGACAGCGTTACCTGGACCCACCAGCTGGGGGCTTGCGGCGCCAAAAATTACACCCAGGTGACCTTCGACGGCGTTGAGACCGCCTCCGGGGCCAGTTTTAAAGACATTATCGTCAAATACCGGGGCTGTTACAACTGTCCGGTGCGCTGCAAGGCATCAGTGAAGATTGACCGGGGGAGGCACAAAGGCTTTGAAGGGGACCGGGGGGAATACGAGCCCCTTGCAACCTGGGGCCCCAAGTGCGGCAATGCCGACGGGCTGGAAAGCATTTATCTGTGCAACCTGTGCGACGAATACGGCCTTGACAGTATTGGAGCAGGCAACGTGGTAGCCTTTGCCATAGACTTGTACCAGAGGGGCATACTGACTCCGGAGGACACCGGAGGCCTGGAGCTTACCTGGGGGAACACTGCGGCCATGGAGGAAATGCTGCGCCGGATAGCCTACCGCAGCTCATGGCTGGGTGACGTGCTGGCCCGGGGAATGAAAAAAGCCGCCGAAATTATCGGAAGAGGCGCCGAAGATTACGCCCATACAGTGAAGGGACTGAGCATGACTTTCATGGACCCCAGGGGCTTCAAGGCCAGCGGATTGGGTTACGCCGTTTCCAACAGGGGTGCGGATTACGGTTACGTTTACGCCAAACCCGAATATGCCTATACCCCTGAGCAGGCTCTTGAAGCCTACGGCACTGAAAAGGCCGCCGACAAGCTCTCCGAGGAAGGTAAACCCCTAATGGTAAGTCACTGCATGTTCGCCAACGCGGTGGTGGATTCTCTGGGCATCTGCAAAATACCGGAATTCGGCATGCTGATGGATTTCGATTTGCGGGAAGCGGCGAAAGTACTGGCTGCCTTCACCGGTTGCCCGGTAACAGGCGATGAGCTTTTGAAGGCCGGAGAAAGAATAGTCAACGCCGAGCGGCTGTTTAACTTCAGATGCGGCGCCACCGGAAAAGATGATAAACTGCCGGACAAATTTTTAACAGAGCCCGTTAAGGAAGGACCCTGCCGGGGGTCCGTGGTCAAACTTGCCCCCATGCTGACAGAGTTTTATGCGCTGATGGGATGGGACCCCGATGGAACCGTAAGCATGGCAAAAAAGAAAGAGCTTGATCTTAACGATCTGCAGGGGGAGTGTGGATTGGAGCGGCTTTGGGACTGATTGAGCCAGGCGGTAATGCATGCAAAAAAAATTTGCGGTTATGGTTCCGGCTTTCCGGACGTTATATGCACAGAGTTTATGCCTCTGCCTGCCGGCAGGATGTATTCCGGCTGAGAGCTCCCGGCATTTACCTGTTGGTATAAATATTGCTTTGTTTTGCATAACAAACAGTCCGGAATAGAGGAGGTTCAGTCTTAATTGCTCATTGTAGGAGAACTTATTAACACCAGCCGCAAGCTCATTAAAGAGGCCGTCGCCAACAGAGACGCCGATTATATCAGGGATATAGCCAGAAAGCAGGTGGAGGCCGGATCCGGCTACGTAGATGTGAACTGCGGTACGCTGGTGCACGGCGAGGCGGAAGCCATGTCTTGGCTGGCTAGCATACTTAAAGAAGCGGTGGACGCGCCCCTGTGCATCGACAGTCCCAATCCGGAAGCCTTAAAAGCCGGTCTGGAACTGGCCGACAGGGGGCAGCCCATGGTGAATTCCATTACCGCGGAGAAGGACAGATTTGCCAGCGTCCTGCCCCTGGTGGTGCAGTACAAGGCCAAAGTGGTGGCCCTTTGCATGGACGACAGCGGCATGCCGGACACCGCGGAACAGCGCATCGGTATTGTAAAAAAACTGGTGAAGGACCTTACCGGCGCGGGCATTCCCCAGGACGACATATATCTTGACCCCCTGGTCAAACCGGTGAGCATCAGTGACGGCGCGGGACTGGAGGTTTTGGACACCCTTCGTTTTATAAGGGCCGAGTATCCCTCGGTGCACATTATATGCGGCCTTAGCAACGTCAGCTACGGTCTGCCCAACCGGAAAGTGTTGAACCAGGTGTTCATGGTCCAGACCATGACCGCCGGGATGGACGCTTACATATTGGACCCCCTGGACAGGGCCATGATGGGATTTTATTATGCCTCCCAGGCGCTCTTGGGCAAGGACCCCTACTGCGGACAGTATTTAGACGTATACAGGAGCGGTCTGTATACCGGCTAGGAGGCCGTTGAAAAACTGCGCCTGGCACTTTAACTCAGTCTCGCCGTCCAGTATTAATTGGGGACATTCCTCTGACCCAAAAGCCGTACTCCAAAGGGAGGTGTGTCCCCTGACCTCTGAGCCTCCAGTACGCTCCGCTCTGGCCGGCTTCACCTTTCGCGCCATGCTTGTTTTTGAACGGCCTCTGGATGGCTGACGAATACTCGGTTGATTCGGCTAGGTGGCTGTTGTATCCGCTGCAGTAATAATTTATAATTAATGTAAAATAGAATAACTTTTAACTGATTGTTATGTCAGTAATTCTACTCAGAGAAACTAGACGTTAGGGAGTAGAGGCGAGATAATCGTGCTCTGCTCCTTTTTATTTTGTCATCATTTCGGGGGGATAAAAAAATGATAGAAACCAAAACTGCCATAGACTGTATTTCCATTGACGGTGAGAGCCTTACTCTGGACCACGTTATAACCGTGGCCGGGAATAACGCTCCGGTGAAGCTGCATGTAGCGGGAAAAGCCAATTTAATAAAGTCAAGGGCGGCTGTGGAAAAAATACTTTCCGGCGACCAGGTGGTATACGGAGTCAATACCGGATTCGGCAAATTCAGCGATGTTACCGTTTCGCCGGAAGACCGGAACATCCTGCAAAGAAACATCATAATGAGCCATGCCTGCGGAGTGGGTGAACCCCTTCCCCGGGATGCCGTCAGGACAATGATGCTATTGAGGGCCAATTCTCTGGCCAAGGGATACTCCGGCGTCCGTTTGGAGTTGGTGCAGTTGCTGTTGGATATGCTGAATAACCGCATCCATCCGGTGGTTCCCTGCAAGGGCTCGGTGGGGGCCAGCGGCGACCTGGTTCCCCTGGCCCACATTGCATTGGCCATCATAGGTATGGGTGAGGTTGAATATCACGGCAAGATTATTCCCTCGGCGGATGCTTTTAAACAGGCGAAACTGCGCCCCCTTAACCTGTCCGCCAAGGAAGGCCTGGCGCTGATCAACGGCACGCAGTATATGAGCGCCCTGGGTTGCCTGGCGGTGCACCGGGCACTGGAACTGGTGAAATCTTCGGCCATAGCCTCAGCCATGTCCTTTGAAGCCCTGGAAGGAATACCGAACGCGTACGATCCCAGGATTAACGAAGTCCGGCCCCATCACGGGCAAAAGCTATGCGCCCAGGCCATGCGACGGCTTTTGGACGGCAGTGAGCTCATGACCAGAACTAAACACAAAAGGGTGCAGGACCCATACACCCTGAGGTGCATCCCGCAGGTTCACGGGGCTTCCCTGGACGCCATAAATTATGTAAGAAGCGTGTTGGAAACGGAGATCAACTCCGCCACCGACAATCCCCTTATTTTCCCGGATACCGGTGATGTCATCAGCGGGGGCAATTTTCACGGACAGCCCCTGGCATTGGCCCTGGACTTCCTGGCCCTGGCCGTGGCGGAGCTGGGTAGCATAGCCGAGAGGCGCATTGAGAGACTGGTCAATCCGGCCTTAAGCGGCCTGCCACCCTTTTTAACCCGGCGGGGCGGTCTTAATTCCGGAATGATGATACTGCAATATACCGCCGCAGCCCTGGCCTCGGAAAACAAGGTACTGGGTCACCCGGCCAGCGTGGATTCGATTCCCACCTCGGGAAACCAGGAGGATCACGTCAGCATGGGATCCATAGCGGCAAGGAAGGTTGGTACGGTTATAGACAATGTCTCCTGGATTGTTGCCGGCGAAATGCTGGCGGCTTCTCAGGCCCTGGATTTTGCGTCCCATACTGTGGGGAAAGGCGCCCGCATGGCGCACCGCTGTGTGAGGGGTGTGGTGCCGCACTGGGATAACGACAGGATTCTGTACAGTGACTTGAATGCGGTTCGGGATCTGCTGCTCTCCGGTTCGGTTACCCGGAAGGTGGAAATGGAAGTGGGAGCTCTGATCTGAGGGGCAGATCAGGTATGGTTTTTGCTGAATAATAACGATAATTTGCTGGAACCTTAGTGTGCCGGCGCGAACCCTGTCCTTTATATAGTGCCGGACGGTTTTGAGTATTGAGTAAATTAATGCCTGCAGCCCGGAATTTAAATGATAATTTCGTTGCGGACAGGTATACAAATGAGCGCAAAAGATTAGTGCATGCAAAAAAAATGTGCGGTGTTGGAGCGGTTATTGAAGTTAATAATTATGCAGGGATATTGATTAGTGGTTACGAACCTGTTCATTTGGATGAATAAGAAGCTGAACCCTTTCATGAATATCCGAAGGCGGGTGAATTTTTGGATTATATAGATTACATGATGAGAAATTCCGGTTTGCTGACTGAGTATGCCCGGAACCACTTTTCCCTTGTTTTGTCGGCGGTTTTAATATCGCTTTTACTTTGGGTTCCGGTAGGCGTGGTGATTACCAGAAATGAAAAATGGGCCGGCAGGGTGCTGGGTATCGCCAATACCATTTTCTGCATCCCCAGTTTGTCCCTTTTTGCCGTCATGGTTGCCATCCCCTTTCTGGGGCTGGGCAGGCGCTCCGCCCTCATAGCTCTGGTGCTGTATGCCATGATGCCGCTGGTGCGCAACGTTTATCAGGGAGTAAAGGTTGTAGATAAAAGCGTTATTGAGGCGGCCAGGGGTATGGGTATGAATTCCTGGAGGATATTGTGGGAAATACAGCTCCCTCTGGCTACACCGGTAATATTTGCGGGTTTTAGGATAACAGTTGTTATGACCACGGGTATTGCAGCCATTGCCACTTATATCGGGGAAAGGAATCTGGGTCGTCTTATAGCCGAGGGTTTGACCAGATATAATGTCGAAATGATTGTTGTGGGCGCCCTGCTTATCGCCTTTATTGCCATCGTCCTGGACAGCGTTCTGGGAGCGATTGAAAAGCGCATGGTGCCCCGGGGCTTGAGGGTTCGCCGGAGTTGACATGTTATAACGGAAGTACGGATGGACGGTTGACATTAAGAGCCGGCAAGGAGGTTTAACTTTGATTGAGCTGCAAGAAGTAACCAAAATATATTCAGGACAATCCGCACCGGCGGTGGACAATCTTTCGCTGAAAATATTAAAAGGAGAAACCTGTGTATTTGTCGGTCCCTCGGGCTGCGGGAAAAGCACCACCCTGCGCATGATCAACAGGATGATAGAACCCAGTTCCGGGACAATTCTAATAGACAACAAAAACATCAGGGAGAGCGATCCTGATAAACTCAGAATGGGAATCGGCTACGTTATTCAGCAGATTGGACTTCTACCCCACAGAACGGTGTCGGAAAACATCGCCATTGTGCCCCGGCTGCACGGCTGGTCCAAAGACATGATCAACAAGCGGGTTGACGAACTACTGGAACTTATCGGGCTGGACCCGGAAGTGACCAGAAACAAGTTTCCCTCCCAGCTCAGCGGCGGCCAGATGCAAAGGGTGGGGGTGGCCCGGGCCATGGCTGCCGATCCTCCGATTATGCTAATGGACGAGCCTTTCGGCGCCGTTGATCCCATTGCCAGGAACCACTTGCAGGATGAATTCCTGCGACTGCAGAGAGAAATTAAAAAAACCATCTGTTTTGTTACCCACGACATCAATGAGGCTATAAAAATGGGCGATAAAATCGCCATCTTTAACAAAGGGCGGCTGGTACAGTACGGAACGCCCCAGGAGATATTGTCCAGGCCGGCCAATGACTTTGTATCTGATTTTATCGGTTATGACAGGGTTGTTAAAATGTTGAGCCTGTTCCGGGTGCAGAACGTGTTCCGGTCTCCGGACTGTGTGGCCGGGGAACAGGATTTGCCGGACATTGCCAATAAAATGACGGATGCGGGAATCAGTGTGTGCTTCCTGCTGGATGGAGAGGGGAACCCCGGCGGTTTTATCACTGCGGAAGATATCCGGAGGCATGGTAAAAATGCCGCTCCTGAGGATTTAAAGCGGCTGGCTCTAAATAAAAAGGAAGCCATGGTCCAGGAAGATGTACTGCTAAGGGATGCCCTGTCCCTGATGCTGGAGTTTGACACGGAATTTCTGGGAGTTTTGACCCGGGGACGGCTTATAGGGGTTGTTTCCCTGGAAGATATAAGGAAGCATGTCAGCAGGAAAGAGGGCGAGTGAATGAACTGGGAACGTTTTCAGGAGGCCCTTCTGCATAGAGCGCCGGAAGCTCTGGCTGTGCACATGCTGATGGTTGCCGTCGCAGTGGCTATAGCCATGGCCATTTCTCTGCCCGCAGGGGTTTTATTGACCAGACCCAAATATAAAAAACTGGGCGTGGTGGTCCTGAATGTAATGAACCTGTTGCAGACGTTTCCCGGTCTGGCCATAGTAGCCCTGGTGATGCCCTTCCTGGGTCTTGGTTTAAAACCGACCCTGGTAGCCCTGTCCGTGCAAGGGCTTCTGCCCATAGCCAGGAATACCATTGCCGGACTTTACGGGGTCAGCCCCGATGTAAAGGAAGCGGCACTGGGTATGGGAATGTCGCAGAAAAGGGTATTGTTCGAAGTGGAATTACCCCTGGCCATGCCCATTATTCTGGCCGGGATAAGAACATCCACGGTTTATGTAGTCAGTGTCGGCACGCTGGCCGCCTACATCGGCGGCGGCGGCCTGGGGGATCTGATAGTCACCGGACTGGCCATGTTCTGGTCCGAATTCCTGCTGGTGGGCGCCGGTCTGGGCGCTCTGCTGGCCATTTTCCTCGACAGGGCACTGGCTTATGTGGAATACAGGATAACACCTCCCGGTTTGGGGATAGGCCGTTGAAAAACTGCGCCTGGCACTTTACTCAGGCTCGCCGTCCAGTATTAGTTGGGGACATTCCTCTTCCCAAAAAGCTATGCTCCTAAGAGAGGTGTGTCCCCTGACCTCTGACCTACCTGTACGCTCCGCGCTGGCCGGCTTCGCCTTTCGCGCCATGCTTGTTTTTGAACGGCTTATATAGGGGGGGCTTTGCATATTTTTACGAAAAGAGGTGGTATACCCGTTTTTCTACATAGTGGTGAAAAAAGGTTTTATGGCATTCAAGTACCGTAAAGAAGGAGGATGGTTTGGTGAAAAAGAAAACTTTATTATTTGCCCTGATAGCTGTTTTGGTGCTTTCCCTGGTGGTATTGGCCGGGTGCGGCGGTTCCGGCGAAAAGGCGGCTTCCGGTGATAAAGCTGCTTCCGGTGAGAAAAAGCCCACCATCGTAATTGGATCGAAAACCTTTACAGAGGCACTGCTTTTGGGCACCATGACCTACCAATATTTAGAAAACCTGGGTTACCCGGTGGAAAACAAAATAGGGCTTGGCGAGCTGGCGGTTATCAGGCCCGCCCTTGAGTCCGGCCAGGTAGGAGCGTACTGGGAGTATACCGGAACTGTGCTGATCAACATTATGAAGCACGAACCCAACTTTGACGAGCAGGAAAGCTTCAAACTGGTTAAGGAGTGGGACGAAAAGAACGGCATAATCTGGCTTGACTACGCCCCGCTGAACGACACCTACGCAATTATGGTGAGGCAGGACGTGGCACAGAAGTACAACATGAAAAACACCTCCGACCTGGTTAAAGCCATCCAGGGCGGAGCGCACATCAAATTTGTGGGTGCCCAGGAGTGGGTGGAACGTCCCGACGGCCTGCAGCACTGGGAAAGCGTTTATAAATTCAAATATCCAAAGGGAGATATGGTTAACGCTGCTCTAAACCTCGGTTATGAGGCTCTTAAAGCCAACCAGGCGGAAGCCGGGCTGGCCTTCACCACCGACGCCAGGATTGAGGCTTACAACCTGCTGGCCCTGGAAGACGATCAGAAAGCCTTCCCGGTATACAACGCCGCGCCTCTCTTTAAGAAGGAAATACTGGATGCTTATCCGGAGATTCCCGGGCAAATGAAAAAGCTCAGCTCGCTGCTGGACAACGCAACCATTATGAGCCTGAACAAGGCCGTGGATATCGACAAGAAGACCGTGGACGAAGTGTCCAAGGCATTCCTGACCGAAAAAGGATTAATTAAGTAAATAAAGGGTTATCTGTGGTGCTTAATGTGGCTCTGATTATTCCTTTGGCGGCGGTCGCCAAAGGAAATCAGAGCTAAATATTTTCCGGCGCCTTACCGGGTCTGTACGATGGAGGTTTTTGGGCATGCAGTTGTTGGATGAGTTTATGAAAGTTTTCCGGGCTCCGGACTTTATCAGGCCGTACCTTC
>CBEULQ010000068.1:0-8951 GCA_965543975.1 uncultured Desulfocucumis sp.
TTCCTTTGTAAAAATAGTTCTGGGCATTATTTTTATTGGCTAATGATTATATGGTTTCTATTCCACCTAGTATACTTCCAGTTAATGTATCTATCCAGATTTCTCCCCATCCTTCAAGTTTATCAAATGAAACTACCCATGCCAGCTTTGTTTCTGAACCCGGGTATTCAATAAAATTACTTGTCCAACGATAGTTTGGATTAACTATCATTAATTCCGTTTCTTTGGAACTTATAGTAAATTGATTCTGTGAGCATATTTCTTCAGCAATTGATAGAGCCTGAGCTTTGTCAATCTTAATATTTATATTTAAAAGTTTTTCTGATGAGTAGTTTTTATTATAACCTTTAATTTCTCCACTATCTGTTATAAAGATACTAACCCAATCATCATGGTATTTATAGCCGTTTTGTTCTCTAAACCAGCTAAGCATCCACACATCCCCTCTTTTTATTTCTTTATGTGGATCATTCTGAGGAAGAAAAAGAGATAATTCACCAGCTTTAATACGAGCACTATTTAGGACATAATCATCATAAACGGCAGAAGTTACTGAATCACCATAAACAGTAGAACTTACTGAATCACCATAAACGTTAGAAATGACTGATTCACCATAAACTGTTGAACTAACTGGATCACCATAAACGTTAGAAGTTACTGAATCACCATACACAGCAGAACTTACTGAATGCTTCCTTGTATTAAGTAAAAAGATTAACTCGCCATTGTCAGTATTTAAGTATATTATTTCTTCACCATTCTCAGATATTATTTCCCAAACTGTTTGTTTTCCAAATTTTGCGTCCTTTAATTGGACTTTTGAAATATTAGATTCCGGGTTTAGCTTTTTAATCGTTTCAAGTCCAATTTCACTTGCCTTGTTTTTATCGATTTTCTTATCGTTTGATTCTGCCCATGCCATAGTTGCCAGTGACAAACCAGTCAAAATTACCAGCAAGAAAAAAATTATTTTTTTGTCTATTTTCATACTATTGTTCAGGATGGCCATAATGTAATTCCTCCTCTAATTAGCCTTATGCAGTAATGTATCCTGAATCCTGCGCGCTTTACCTGGTCAATCACCCCGCTCCCGTTTTCCTCTTTTTAAAACCGATGTCCGCCTATGTCCGCGCCAGCCTTCGAATTTATGAGAATAACCAGTTAAGAATTATAATGATTAGGGTCAAGACAAGGGTTTCCGCTCCAGTAACCCTGCCAGTCATATTCACCCGTCTGGGGGTTCTGCTGGTTGGCCGTCAGCCCGTACGTGTCCGGGGCGTAGGCCAGGACGTAGATGACCAGGGTGCCCCGCATCTCGTTGACCCCGTATACGTTGGCGGCGGGAAACCGGCTCTTGATTTCGTTCACCCTGGCGTTGGCTGCTTCTATCATTGCAGTCCTGTCGCCGAACTGGATGGCGCCGGTGGTGCAGGTCTTGGCGCAGGCCGGGGTGAGGCCGCTTGCCACCCGGTCCCAGCAAAACCTGCAGTTGCGGGCATATTTCCCTGAAGCATCAATTCCTACCTCCGACGCTAAATAAGGGCATTCCTTAACGCACTGACCGCAACCGATGCAGACGGTAGAATCTCTGATTACACTTCCGACGTCGCTCCGACAAAACGCACCCTTTGGGCAGGTGCTAATGCAGGTAGCATCCTGGCAGTGCATGCACCCGTGTTTACGGAATAGCCATTCAAACTTGCCGTCATTAGTCCGCTCGAAAAACTTTACCACAGTCCATGTCTGCCACCCGCACTGGGCATGGGTCTGCAGACTGCCCTTGAAGGCCTCAACTTCGGCCGGAAGCTGGTTCCACTGCTTGCAGGCCACCTGGCAGGCCCGGCATCCGGTGCATTTAGTAATATCAATCAACTTGGCCATTAATGCCATTATTAAAACCTCCACTTCATCTGGCTTTGACAACACTGCATAAAAAGGCCTTGTATTCAGGGATCATGGTATTGCCGTCACCTATATGGCAGGTAAGGTTGTTGGCGCTGTCCCCGGTGGCCAGCCCCATGAAGCCGAAGTGCCAGGGCAGGCCGATCACTTCGAAAGTCTGTCCGTTCACCACCAGGGGTTTGATCCGCTCGGTCACCGCGGCATAGGCGTAGGCCTGGCCCCGGGCCGTCTTGATCAGCACCTTGCCACCGTTTGCAATGCCCTTGGAACTGGCCAGGGTGGGGCTCATTTCAACAATCAGGGAGGGGATCAACTCCTGGAGCCAGGAGCAGTTCCTGGTCATGGAGCCACCCTGCCAGTGCTCCGAATACCGGTAGGTGGTGGCGATAACCGGGTAGGTGGACGCACTGCCCTTGGCGTTCATGGGCGTGTTAAATGCGGTCACCACCGGGTTCAGCTGGACGCTGGAGAAAGCGTTGGCGGCGGGGGTCTCGTACGGTTCGTAATGCTCAGGGAAAGGCCCTTCGTTCAGAGCGCTGAAAATGCCGCCCACGCCGTCCGCCCGCATGATGAAGGGGTCGGTGCCGCCCGCGTCGGAAGGCGCCTTGGTGGCCACGAAGTCGGGGACGTCGTATCCCGTCCACGTAGTGCCGGTCCACCAGATGACTTTCTTGTCGGAGCTCCAGGGAGCACCGTTCCAGTCGGCGGAAGCCCGGTTGTAAAGGATGCGGCGGTTGGCCGGCCAGGAGTAGGCCCAGTTCCGGTAGTGGCCGTAGCCGTCCGGGTCGGAGTTGTTCCGGTTCTTGGTCAGGTTGCCGCCGGATGGGTACATGCCGCACATGATCCAGTTTCCGCTGGCGGTGGAGCCGTCGTCCTTGAGGGCGGAAAAGAGGGACAGCTGACCGCCGGTGTTCAGGTCGTAGCCGTTGATTTCCCTCGCCACCAGGTCGATATCCGGCTCACTGCCGCTGCCGTAATTCCAGGCCAGTTCCTTGACGGGGCTGTCCTTGGGATCAACGCTGGCGGCATAGCGGGACTTGATCCGCTGCATCAGGTTGTGCATGATCCAGAGGTCGCTCTCGGCCGTCCCCGGCGGTTCGGCGGCCTTCCAGCGGTACTGGATCCACCGCCCGCTGTTGGAAATGCTTCCTTCCTTTTCAAAGGAGGCCGCGGCGGGCAGGAGGAACACTTCCGTATTTACCTGGCTGTAGCTGGTACCGGGTCGTTTCCAGAAGTTGGCCGTCTCCGTGCTGAACAGGTCCACGCACACCAGCCAGTCCATTTTGGCCAGGGCCGCGCTTTCCTTGTTGGCGTTGGGCCCGCCCACCACGGGGTTTTGGCCGAAGCAGAACATGCCTTTGAGGGTGCCGTTGTACAATTCCTCGAACAGGTTGATAAAGGAATAATTCTTGTTTGGGTCCCGCTTGGGCAGGTACTGGTAGGCGTACTCATTGGCGGAGTGGGCGTTGCTCCCCCACCAGGCCTTTAAAAAACTGACCATGAACTTGGGTTTATTGGACCAGTAGCCGGTGGCCGGAGTCTCCTTGGCCAGGTAGGCCGAAAGGGTGGCGTGGTCGGCGGTGCTTACCGGCGATCCCAGGTAACCCGGGAGATTGTGGTTTAACAGGCCCATGTCTGTGGAACCCTGGACGTTGGATTCCCCTCGCAGGGCGTTGACGCCGCCCCCCGGCCGGCCCATGTTCCCCAGCAGGAGTTGGAGGATGGCATAGGCGCGCACATTCTGGGAGCCCACGGTATGCTGGGTGCCTCCCATGGCGTACAGCACGGTGCCGGTCATGTTGACCGCCCCCGTTGCACCGAAGGAGGCGGCCACCTCGAGGAAAACCGGCTTGGACATACCGGTTACCGCTGAAACTTTGTCCGCGTCATAACGGGAGTAGTGATTTTTCAGGAGTTGAAACACAGTTCTTGAACTGGCCAGGGTTTCGTCTTTAAGTGGATTTCCATTTGCATCCACCTGGTACTTCCAGGTGCTCTGGTCGTATTTCCGGGTGGAGCTGTTATACCCGGTGAACAGGCCGTCGCTGAAGCCGAAGCCGTCATCCACCAGGAAGGCGGCGTTGGTGTACTTGACAATGTAATCCCGGTGGTAAAGGTTATTGGTGAGAATATAGTTAATCAATCCGCCGATAAAGGCGATGTCGGTGCCCGGCCGCAGCTGGGCCCAGAGATCGGCCCGCGAGGAGGTCCTGGTAAAGCGGGGGTCGACGCTGATCAGTTTTGCGCCCCGGTTCTTCCTGGCTTCCAGTAGCCATTTAAAGGAAATCGGGTGGTTTTCCGCGGGATTGCAGCCGATAATCAGGGCGCAGTCGGTGTTTTTCAAGTCGATCCAGTGGTTGGTCATGGCACCCCGGCCAAATGACGCCGCCAAACCGGCGACGGTGGAGGAGTGTCAGAGGCGGGCCTGGTGTTCCAGGTAATTCACTCCCAGGGAGCGCATCATTTTACAAAGCAAGTAGCACTCTTCGTTGTCCAGGGCGGCCCCGCCCAGGCAGGCGATGGCGTCGGTGCGGTTTACGGTTCGCCCGGAGGAGTCGGTGGCAACAAAGGTGCTGTTCCTGGTATTGACCACCCTGTCTGCAATCTGGTCCAGAACCCAGTTCCAGTCCTTTTCCACCCAGGTATTGGTCTTCGGCGCCCGGTACAGAGGTTTGGTCACACGGTTGGCGTTGTTGACAAGCTGAAACAGGCTGGAACCCTTGCTGCAGAGTGAGCCCCGGTTGATGGGGTGGTCGGCGTCACCCTCAATGTTAATCACGCTTCCGCCGGAAGTATGTACGATAATCCCGCACCCAACGGAGCAATAGGCGCAAATACCAGGGGTTGCCGTGGCATATTGAATTCGCAGGGAAGGCACCGCCGCCATCGCTTCCCTGAGGAACCTGAGTTCCCCCAGGGCCAGCAATGCGGTGGAGGCACCCACCAGCTTTAAAAATTTCCTTCTTGTAATCTCCAAAACCTATCCCTCTTTTCGTGAATACTAAAATGATGTTTATAATTTCTCGAGAGTTAAGATTTTAGTTTATCATACATTAAATTAACCAATCACCTCCTGTGATATCCTTCCCGTTGTGCCAGAAGATCCAGGCACACCGTTTGGGCATTGGCCAAAGTGAGATGCTCCGGCTTGATCAAACCTCTCCGGACGGTTTTGATATAGCCCTTGCACTTGCCGCAGGTATGAACCTGGAAGCTCCTGTCATCCTCCAGATAAAAATATTTGAGTTCCTTATGGTCGCTGTTGCCGCACTCCGGGCAGGCCAGGCGCGGGAAGGGCCAGCCGGTGGTGCAAAATGAGCACCAGAGAACCCTCTGCCCGCTTTCTTCATCAAGGCTGGCCAAAGAAGCCTTTTCACCGCAGACGGGGCAATAGTTTTTCTTCCAGTGATTTAAATCATAATCCGGCAGCCTTTCGGCCAGAGCCAGGTAATATGGCCTGTAAACGTTTTCCAGGATCAATGACAGAAGCTCACCGCTTATTTCCTCATGTTCTTTCTGGAAAGACTGGACATCCATGCCGTGGTGAAGCTGACCCCGCAGGTTTAAAATACCCTCGATTTCCTTCTGTCGCTCCGGCACGTACTGGAGAAACAACTGACATACGTTGACCACCATTTTTTGAAAGTCTTCCTCGTCTATATAAGGAAGCATTTGGCTGATTAAAGGCTCTCCTCTGCTTAACAAATCCGTGACAAAATTACGGTTGAGTTCCTCCGGAATGTCCATTTTCGATTTCAGTACTTGCTGCAATGCTATCAGCTTTTCGTAAAAGGCCTGTCCGCTGCCGGGAAGGCCCAAATCTTTCAATGTCAACAAATTCTCCACCCTGCTTTCATGGATTCTTCCGGTCTCAAGCATAGTTGTATTCTTCCTTCTTCCGCTGTTTCTTCTCCAACCTTCGCTGAACCATTTCCATACAGAAGATAACCCAGATACTTAACTCATAAAGGAGGATCACTGGTGAACAAATACTCAGCAGGGTTAAAAGGTCCGGGGTGGGTACAAAAAACCCCATCAACAGGAGAATGGCGATATAGCCATAAATTCTCGTGGCTCTAAGTCTCTTTGACGTGATCAACCCAAGCCTTGACAGGACGATCATCACCAGTGGTATCTCGAAAACTATACCCATAGCCAGGGTAAGCAGGAGCAGAAAGGAAAAATACTTGCTGCCGATGAGCATGGGATTGAGGTAGCTTTCCCCGATAGACATAAAGAACTGCAGCACCCCGGGGAAAATAACCTGGTTGCCGAAGTATCCTCCCGCGGCAAGCAAAAAGATACCCGGCAGGATGGACAGCAATATTATTTTCCGCTCCCGGGCAGTGCAGCCCGGCAGAATAAAAGCCAGCGCCTGGTAAAGCAGCACCGGCCAGCCCAGGATGATGCCCCCGACCGCAGCGATTTCAATGATGGTGAAAAAACCGTCCGCCGGTCCGATAAAATGCAGTTTTTTGCCGTCCAGAGGTGCGGACAGCCAGGTAACAGCAGCATCCATTTTACTGTAAACGACGATGGCTCCGGCCAGCACGGCAATCATTGAAACAATCATCCTGTATCTCAGCTCGTTGAGGTGTTGCACCACGGTCATTTTCTTTTCCATTTTTCCGTACCTGCTCCAATACTATGCCAGGCTGTTATACAGGCCCGCACAATTTATACTACTAACGGGTTTCCCTGGCTTTGGATTCCGCGGCTGATTCCTTATTGTTATACTTTTCCGCGGTCAAGTTCACATCACTCATAATTCCATCCTTGGCAGCCCTGAACTCCCTCATGGCGCTACCCACAGCCCTGCCCACGCCAGGCAGCTTACCCGGTCCGAAAATCACCAGGGCGATGACCAAAATCAAAACCAACTCACCAAAACCTAAACTTGGCACAGCTTATACCTCCTGCAAGCCAGGCATTTTATCTTCGCACAGCCTGTAAGACCCCGCCCTCTTAGGTCGGGGATTAACAGGCTGTAAGCTCGAAATAAGTGCGACTAAGGTTCAGATGGGGTCAAAACCCCACCTGAACCAAGTCTTCTTTATTTTTCCGGCTTGAAATTTTTTCATAGATAAAAATCAACCAAATGGTTAACTCGTACAAACCCAGCAATGGCAAACTGACCACCATTAGCGTAAACACATCCGGCGTGGGGGTGATTAAAGCAACCAGCACCAGAATCGCCAGGATGATCACCTTGCGCTTTTGCCGCAGCATGTTTGAGTGAATGATGCCCAACCCGGCCAATACCGCCATCACCAGCGGCAACTGAAAAACCACGCCCAGGGCCAGGGAAAGCATCAAAATAAAGGAGAAATAGCGATTTCCCGACAATGTGGCGGTCATATACTGCTGACCTGTTTCCAGCAAAAACTTCAATGTCAACGGAATAACCACCTTAAACCCAAAGAAGGCACCGGCTGCAAACAACAGCATAACCAACGGGATGGCCCAATACAGCACTTTTCTCTGTATGTCCGTCATAAACCGGGACGCCGAGCGTATGAACCGCCAGAGGATAACCGGCAGGCAGATGGCCAGGGCGCTGAAAAAGGCGATTTTGATCCTGGTAATCAAACCTTCCATAGGGGTTAAGAAAACCAGTTCCCGCTGATCCAGAGGCCCAGCTAAAAAATGGATCAAAATATCGGCCTTGACATACAGGATCGCCGTCACCAGCAGCACGACCGTACCGGAAATGATCAGGTCTTTGCGGATGCACTTCAGGTGGTCGATGATTTTCGCGTAGTTGATAATCATAGCTGACTCCTCTATGTAAAACGGGTTGAGAGTGAACAGGAAACCTTTACCGTTGCCCCGGCCTGGCAGGCTCCACGGCCTTCGGGGTGACAGCGTTGCTTTCCGGGTCTTCGTTGGTGGCCTTTCTAAACTCCCTGAGCGTTTTTCCCAGGGCCTGTCCCACCCCGGGCAGCTTTCCGGGCCCGAAAAAGATCAGGGCCAGTACCAGAATCAGAACCAGTTCCATCATTCCCAAACTGGGCATTTAAGCAGCCTCCTTTTTAGTTTTTTTTCTTTGTGCCAACTCCGCTTCTATTTTATTACTGTAACCCAGCAAATATGCGCCTCCGCAGAACAGCGATCCTCCAACAATATTGCCTAATGTAACAGGAATTTCGTTGTTGATTAAGAATTGCTCCCAGCTTACCGGCGCTTCCGCAAAGATACCCACCGGGATGAAAAACATATTTGCAATGCTGTGCTCAAAGCCCATGGTGACAAAAGCCATAACTGAAAACCAGATGCCAATCACTTTCCCGATTATATTGTCGGACGCCAGCGCTAGCCAGCAGGCTAGACAAACCAGCCAATTGCAGCCGACACCGCGCCAAAATGCCTCGTTAAAACTCAGACTGGTTTTGGCAACCGCCATTTTTTGGATCCATGGGAGCCATGGATCGGTGGTAAGCAAACCTGTGGCAATGGAAAGAAAAAAAGCAATAAATACAGCACCGATAAAGTTTCCCAGGTAAGCCAAAAACCAGTTCCTTAAAGCATCGGTTACACTCATTTTACCCTGGGCAACACCCACCGCGTTATATAAGGTATCCCCGGTAAAAAGGTCCGCCCCACCGATGATCACCAGAATCAGCCCAACCGGGAAAAGTGCCCCTCCGATGAATTTCGCGAGGGTGCCAAAGGTTTGTTGGGGAAGCCCGGCAACTACCGTTACCATCAACATTCCCCCGAAGGCAATGTAGGCCCCCGCCAGAAATCCCAGCAACAGCGTACGCCCGCTACCCGTCTCAGCACGCAACTTGCCGATGTCTCCGGCCATACCCAGAATCTGAACCGGCTTAGCCACTGCCATTATTTTTAACCCCCCTTAATGTTTTTATTTTCGGACTGGACGGTGTATCCTTCAGATTAAGGGTTAGCGCAAAAAGTTATTTCGCGAAATTGCTAAGTATGGTCAAAGTCGCTTTTTCCTTATCACTCAACTCTTTAGAAATATGGCATTATAATAAAATGACATTATACTTAAAATCCGCTTCTTACCCCTCACGCACAAGATG
>CBEULQ010000069.1:0-8743 GCA_965543975.1 uncultured Desulfocucumis sp.
AAGTAGAGAAAAAGAGAGGGTGAGCAATGTGAAACTTCAAGAAGTAAAAAACATACTTGAGGCGGAAGTAATTGCAGGAAATGATATGCTGGATATTGAGATTACTTCGGGGTTTGGGTGCGATTTAATCAGTGACTCATTATGTTTCTCCAGACCTGACTGCCTTCTGCTTACCGGGCTCACCAATATACAGATAATCCGGGTGGCTGACATGATTGAGGCCAGGGCAATTGTGTTTGTTCGGGGAAAAAGGCCTGGCCAGGAAATAATTAATCAGGCCGCAAACAAAAATATCCCGCTCCTGGTTACCAAACGTTTTCTTTTCGAAAGCTGCGGAATGTTATATCAGCAAGGACTGCGTAGTTCATGACATATATGGAGTGATAACAACTTGAACTTAAAATTTAATGTAAAGGGAAATGATTTCACCCGGGCCGGCGAAGCGGCCTCTAAAATAAAAAAAACCCTCCAACTGGTGGGCATGGAGGTTGAAACAGTAAGAAAGGCCGTGATTGTAGCTTACGAGGCTGAACTAAATATCGTCATTCACGCCCGGCAGGGAGTCCTAACTCTTTCCGTTTACCCGGATCGCGCGGTAATCACCGCAATGGATGAGGGCCCCGGCATACCGGACATACAGCTGGCTATGCAGGAGGGATACTCCACCGCCCCTCCCCATATAAGAGAGATGGGATTCGGAGCTGGTATGGGACTGCCCAATATCGAACGCTGCTCCGACAAACTTGAAATCAAGTCGGAAGTTGACAAAGGCACCCGGGTAACAGCAACTATTTTTAACCAAGTGGTGAAAAAATGATTAAATATTTCCATTCAGTGATGCTTGACCGGGAAAACTGCAAAGGGTGCACAAATTGCATCAAACACTGTCCCACTGAAGCCATCCGCGTGCGGCAGGGGCAAGCGCGAATCATTGAGGAACGCTGTATTGATTGCGGCGAGTGCATCCGCATCTGCCCCAACCGGGCCAAGCTTGCCATAACCGATCCCCTGGAACGCCTGGGGAATTATAAATATACCATAGCCCTGCCGGCTCCGTCTTTATACACCCAGTTCAGCCAGCAGGTAATGCCCGGGCAAATACTTGCCGCCCTCTTAGATATTGGATTTGATGATTACTATGAAGTTGCCCTGGGGGCGGAAGCGGTATCCCAGTACCTGCGCGGATTTTTGGCCGACCCCGGGCCCAAGCCCGTGATATCCTCTGCCTGTCCGGCCGTGGTGAGGTTGATGCAGGTCCGGTTCCCCGGCTTGCTGGGTCATATTGTTCCTGTGGAATCTCCCATGGAAGTATCCGCCCGGCTGGCCAGGGAAAGAGCAATTTTTAAGCACGGACTGAAGGATGAAGATATAGGTGTTTTCTTTATAACCCCTTGCCCGGCAAAGGTTACCGCCATAAAACAGCCCTTCGGGCCCAGGTCATATGTTGACGGCACCATATCTATGAACGAAATTTACGGAGAAATTCTTACCAGGCTGGAATCCCCGGATATAAAGCCAATCAACTCCATCTCCCCTCCCGGAGGTGTGGGCTGGGGTAAAGCCGGGGGTGAAAATCACTCCATAGAAAACCATTCCCTTCTGGCTGTTGACGGCATTCACAATGTAATCAACCTGCTGGAAGAAATTGAACGGGGTGGTTTGAGGGATATCGATTACATTGAGGCCCAGTCCTGCAGCGGCGGCTGCATTGGTGGCCCGCTGGCACCGCAAAATCCCTTCGTGTCAAGGGTTCGCATGGAAAACCTGGTTAAAAAACTGAGCGCTCAAAAGAAAGCTCCTCTGCCGGAGCTACCCTCCGACCCGGATTATTATCGCCTGAAAAAACCCATAGAACCGCTCCCTGCGCTAAAACTCAGTGACGACATATTCAGGGCCATAGTCATGCTCAGCGACGTGGAGGAAACCACTGCCAGCCTGCCCGGTCTTGATTGCGGTTCCTGCGGTTCTCCCAACTGCCGCGCCCTGGCCGAGGATATTGTCCGGGGCTATGCTGAGACATCCTATTGTATCTTTAAGCTTAGAGAAAAACTTAAACTGCTGGCCAGGGAAATAGTCGACATCGCCCATGTGCCGCCTCCCGCCATGGGACGGGAAGCGGACGGAGGCAGTGATAAGGGGGATAATGAATGACCCTGTGGGATAAAGTCATAAAATCCCTGGAATTAACACCTCACACCGGTGCAGGCGTGGCGTTGCGCATGGTTCGGGGAGCTTACTGCGGTGATTTGTTAAGCGATGTTTTGGCTAACGCAGCCCCCGGCAATCTGTGGGTCACTATCCAGCGCCACCGTAATGTCATTGCCGTGGCCGCACTTATTAACCTTAGCGGTGTCATCATAACAGGCGGCCGCATACCCGAGAAGGATACCGTATACACTGCCGAAAAGGAAGGCATACCTTTATTCAGCACACAGCTCAACAACTATCAGGCATCAGGCAAATTATATAATATACTTGCCGGCACCACCGATTCCATGGATACAAGCTGTTTTCCAAATAAATAAAATTAAGGAGGAGAGAGGTTAATGTCGCACAACTGTACGTGCCGTACCCAACTTACACAGGATCGCCTGGCAGAAGTAGACAAAATAATTGAGCCCTACCGGGGACAGCCTGGCAGCTTGATTCAGGTACTGCACAAAACCCAGAATCTGGTTGGATACCTTCCCAGGGAATTGCAAACGCGGGTGGCCGAGCAATTAAACGTGTCTCTGGCCAGGGTTTATGGCGTGGTTTCTTTTTACTCATTTTTCACCACTGTTCCCAAGGGCAAACACAAAGTCAGCGTCTGTACCGGAACCGCTTGCTATGTACGTGGAGCCAACCAGTTATTAAGCCAGTTGAAAGAAGATCTAAATATTAAGCCCGGCAGCACCACCGATGACGGACAGTTCTCCCTGGGAGTGGTTCGCTGTGTCGGCGCCTGCGGACTGGGGCCGGTGGTAACGGTTGATAACGATGTTTACGCAAGAGTAAGCAAAGGTAAGCTCGGCGACATTCTTACCAATTATAAAGATTAGCGTACATTCCGTGACGATATTGAATAATAGCAACTAGGAGTGAATACTGTTGGAGCAATTATCCCAGCATATACTCGATCTTGCCCGTAACTCCCTTGAGGCCGGGGCCGGCAAGATTGAAATAACCATCCGTGAAGACACAGAAGCCAATTTGCTGGAATTCAACATACGGGATAATGGACACGGGATTGCTCCTGAAGATATTGCCAAGGTGCAGGACCCCTTTTACAGCACTAAACCCAGAAGGCGTTTTGGGCTCGGTATTCCGCTGCTTAAAGATGCAGTAGAAACATGTAAAGGTATATTCATAATCGATGGAAATCCCGATGAAGGAACCTCCATTACGGCCACTTTTCCCCACAATCATCCGGACAGGGCACCCCTTGGGGATATTGCCGAAACATTGAGTGTGCTTATTACCGGCAGTAAACCACTGCACCTTATATACAGACACCATTGCAACGGCAAAAAATTTGTTTTTGACACAAAAGAAATTGAGTCTCTCCTGGGGGATATCCCCTTACAGACGCCGGAAGTGCTGCTCTGGCTGAATGAGTATATAGGCCAGAAAATAGAGGAGGTAAGAAAAATTGAAAAGCTTGGAAGAACTGGATAAACTTCGCGAAAAACTTCAGCAGGAAATGACTATCCGGGAAAAAGATCAGGAAGTTACCATAACGGTTAGCATGGGTACCTGCGGCATTGCGGCAGGCGCCAGGGAAATTGTGAAAGCGCTTCTGGAAGAGATAACAGAACAGGGATTGAAAGGCGTTGCCCTTACCCAGACAAGCTGTGCCGGGCTGTGCCACCAGGAGCCTATGCTGGAAATTAATAAGGACAATCAGAAAACGACCTACATAAATGTGGACTGTGAAAAGGCCAAAGAGATAGTTAAAAAACATCTTATCAACGGTGAAGTAGTCACGGAATGGACAGCGGGAAATTAAGGCAACAACTTAAGCCCAGCCGCGCACAAGGAGGATAAATAAATGGAAATGTACAGGTCTCATGTACTTGTTTGTGCTGGAGCCGGTTGCATATCGTCGGACTGCAAATCGGTGAGTAAAGCCCTTCAGGAGAATATTGCAAAATATGGCCTCGATAAAGAAATTAAAGTTGTTGAAACCGGCTGTATGGGGCCCTGCGACCTTGGTCCTGTGATAATGGTGTTCCCGGACGGGGTATTTTACCGCAAGCTCAAAGCCGAAGACGCGGAAGAAATAGTAAGCCAGCACCTTCTAAAGGGAAAGGTGGTTTCCCGTCTGCTGCACAGCCCCAACGGCGAAACCGGGCAGGTAACAAGCTTTGACCAGCTTGATTTCTTCAAAAGTCAAACCCGGGTAGCTCTTCGCAACACAGGCATCATCAACCCCGAATCCGTCGAGGAATACATAGCCCGGGACGGATACAGGGCGCTGGGCAAGGCTTTGTCGCAAATGACGCCCCAGCAGGTTATAGACACCATCAAGGAATCCGGCCTGCGGGGCCGGGGCGGCGCCGGGTTCCCCACCGGACTGAAATGGGAATTCACCGCCAAGGCTTCCGGTTTTCCTAAATATGTGGTATGTAATGCCGATGAAGGAGACCCCGGGGCATTTATGGACCGCAGCATTCTGGAGGGGGACCCCCACTCAGTGCTGGAGGCCATGGCCATATGCGGTTATGCCATCGGTGCGCCCACGGGATACATTTATGTCCGGGCTGAATATCCCCTGGCAGTGGAGAGACTGGAGATAGCCATCAACAAGGCCAGGGAATACGGCTTGCTGGGAGAAAATATTTTCGGCACAGGATTCAGTTTTGACATAGAAATCAGAGTAGGGGCCGGAGCCTTTGTATGCGGCGAGGAAACAGCGCTGCTGGCTTCCATTGAGGGATTAAGGGGCGAACCCCGTCCCAAGCCCCCCTTCCCCGCCCAGGAAGGCCTCTGGGGAAAACCCACCGTTATCAACAATGTGGAAACTTACGCAAACATAGCCCCGATTTTACTTAACGGAGCACCCTGGTTCGCCTCCATAGGCACTGAAAAAAGCAAGGGTACCAAGGTTTTTGCCCTGGCCGGAAAAATAAACAATACCGGCCTGGTGGAAGTGCCCATGGGCACCAAATTGAGGGAAATTATATTCGATATCGGAGGGGGCATACCCGGAGGCAAAAAATTCAAGGCGGTTCAAACCGGTGGCCCCTCCGGCGGATGTATCACCGAGGAATATCTCGATACCCCGGTAGACTACGAATCACTGACCAAGCTGGGCACCATCATGGGCTCCGGCGGTATGATCATAATGGACGAAGACACCTGCATGGTGGATATAGCTAAATTTTTCCTGGAATTCGTACAGGAAGAGTCTTGTGGCAAATGTTCCCCCTGCCGTATAGGAACCAAACGTATGCTTGAGATAATGGAACGGATTACCTCCGGCAAAGGACGGGAAGGCGATATAGAGCTTTTGGAGGAACTCAGTCACGGCATAAAGAATTCCGCCCTTTGCGGTCTTGGACAAACGGCGCCAAACCCGGTTCTCAGCACCCTGCGTTATTTCAGGGACGAATACGAAGCGCATGTGCTGGACAAGAAGTGTCCCGCCGGCGCCTGCCGGGATCTGCTGGAATATTATATTGATCCCAAAGCCTGTCAGGGATGCGGGCTTTGCAGCAAAGTCTGCCCCTGTGAGGCAATTTCCGGGGAGAAGAAAAAACCCCATGCCATAGATACTGAAAAATGCACTAAATGCGGCACCTGTAAGGAGAAGTGTAAGTTTGGCGCCATCATTACGCTTTAACCAAATGGAGGAATAAATATGTCATTGGTAAAAATAACCATAGACGGAGTTCAACTGGAAGTTGAACAAGGCATTACAGTTTTGGAAGCGGCAGCACAGGCCGGTATCAAAATCCCTACACTCTGCTATTTGAAAGAAATTAATGAAATAGGCGCCTGCCGGATTTGTCTGGTGGAAATCCAGGGCGCCAGGGCTCTTCAGGCCTCCTGCGTTACCCCGGTAAGCCAGGGAATGGTGGTGCATACCAACACTCCGGCGGTACGTCAGGCCAGGAAACTTAACCTGGAACTGATTATGTCGAACCACCCCAAGGAATGCCTTACCTGTATCCGCAGCACAAACTGCGAACTTCAGCAACTGGCTTCGGAACTTGGCATCGCGGAAATTCGTTTTGCCGGTGAAATGTCGCCCTATGAAAAGGATCTTTCCAGTCCGTCCCTGGTGCGTGACCCCCGCAAGTGCATACTTTGCCGCCGTTGCGTCAGCGTCTGTGAAAAAGTACAGACTGTAAGCGCCATAGCTCCCCAGGAGCGCGGCTTTAATACCGTTATAGCTCCGGCCTTTCTTGATCCCCTGGGCAGCGTGGCCTGCGTAAACTGCGGTCAATGCGCCCTGGTCTGCCCCACCGGAGCCATATACGAGCAAGATCATACCCAAAAGGTATGGGCTGCCCTGGCCAATCCTCAAAAACACGTTGTGGTGCAGACGGCTCCCGCCACCCGGGTCAGCATCGGAGAAATGTTCGACCTGGAGCCCGGCAGCGTAGTTACCGGTAAAATGGTGGCTGCTTTGAAAAGGTTGGGATTCGACAAGGTATTTGACACCGATTTCACCGCCGACCTCACCATATTGGAAGAAGGAAGCGAATTGCTCAAAAGGCTGAATGAAGGGGGAACACTGCCGCTTATTACCTCCTGCAGCCCGGGCTGGATTAAATTTATCGAGCACAATTATCCGGACATGCTGCCACACCTGTCCACCTGCAAGTCACCGCAACAGATGTTCGGCGCTCTGGCTAAAACCTATTACGCGCAAAAAGCGGGCATTGACCCCGCCGACATATTTGTGGTTTCCATCATGCCCTGCACAGCCAAAAAATTTGAGTCCGGGCGCGATGAAATGGCAGACAGCGGCCACCAGGATGTGGATGTGGTGCTGACCACCAGGGAACTGGGCAGAATGTTCAAAGAAGCCGGCATTTCCTTTGATGATCTGCAGGAAGAAGAGTATGACGCTCCTCTGGGCATATCCACCGGCGCCGGGGTAATATTCGGCTCCACCGGCGGGGTTATGGAAGCGGCCCTGCGCACTGTATACGAACTGGTAACGGGCAGCACCCTCATAGACCTTGACTTCCATGATGTCCGGGGCCTCGAAGGGGTTAAAGAAGCGTCTGTTGAGCTTAACGGACTCACCGTCAATGTGGCGGTGGCCCACGGGCTCGGCAACGCCAGGGAACTCATGGAAAGAATTAAAAACGGACATCAGTATCACTTTGTAGAAATAATGTGCTGTCCCGGCGGCTGCATCGGCGGCGGCGGCCAGCCCATTCCCACCAATAAGGAAATCAGGAAACAAAGGGCGGCAGGCATATACGGTGCCGACAGCGCCATGGAACTTCGCAAGTCCCATGAGAACCCGGCGGTTCAGACATTGTACAAAGAGTTCCTGGGAGAACCCCTGGGACATAAATCCCATGAACTGTTGCACACCCACTATCAGCAGAGAAGCAGACATTAAAAAATTTAAACTTTGCCCGTTAACTGTGTTGAAGCCGTTTATCCGGACGGCCACCGGTTGGGCTTAAAAACCGGTTACGGGCGATAAAATAGTTACCTCCTAAACCCTCTTTCTCTCTCAACTCTCTTTCCCAGTTGAAGGAGCCCCATCCATTGGAATGGGGCTCCTTCCTTATTAAGGTAAGGGGACACACCTCTCTTTGGGGTATACTTTCAGGTCAGAGGAATGTCCCCAACGTATGTTAGGGGACACACCTCTCTTTGGGGTATACTTTTAGGTCAGAGGAATGTCCCCAACGTATGTCAGGGGACACACCTCTCTTTGGAGCATACTTTAGGGTCAGAGGAATGTCCCCAATTTACCTTATTTCCACCTCAGCCCCCAGGGTAATCATGTCGTACAACTCCGACACATCCTCATTGTTTAACCGGATACAACCAGCTGATACATGCTTGCCGATAGATTCAGGCTCATTAGTTCCATGTATACCATATTTCAAGCCCCTGGGAGCCCGCAAATCCTGAGTGGCCCGTTTATCTTTGTTATAGGGCACCGATAGCCCCATCCACCTGGCTCCCAGCTGTGAATCCGGGTCCTTGCCTTTGGGATAAGGAACTTTATTAACAATCCGAAAGGTGCCCTCCGGAGTAAAGCTGTCCTCCTTCCCCGTGGCAATTGGATAAGCTTTTACCAGATTACCGAGTTTGTAGAAATAGAGCAGGTTTTCTTTTTTGTTGATAATTATTTTATCCTTTACTGTTTTCGGATCCGGATAGGATATTAATATCCCCGGCTTGGGCTCCAGAACAATAACATATAAATTCCTTTCACCACGAAGAATTACTCCATCCTTGACGGCAATACCTTTTAAAGGAATCTCCCGGGAAGGTTTGTTTAACAAACGCCCGGTTGCGGCCAACACGGTTTCCGGAACGGGCAGGTACCGGTATTCAGAACCTTTTTGAACAATCAATTTTTTACCGTCTAAAAAAACCGTACTATGCTCATCCCTGTATATTATATTTTGCTGTAATTGTTTTTGCTGTGGATATTGACCGCATCCCCAAAGCAGGTTTAAAAGAACTATAACCATAACAGCAATTATATGAAATAGTCTCATGGTGCCCCTGTAAAATAACATAGTATTTGTAAAAATATTATTATCCTATCTAAAACTGA
>CBEULQ010000070.1:0-8682 GCA_965543975.1 uncultured Desulfocucumis sp.
AGACTTTAATAATTTTATTCTTTCTACACTCATTGTCTCCGGCATGGTGAGGATGATTCTGTAGCCCCTGGAAGCACAGACCATGGCCAGCCCAATTCCGGTGTTGCCGCTGGTAGGCTCTATGATCACCGTATCTTTGTCCATCAGCCCGTTCTCCTCCGCCCGGAGTATCATGTTGCAGCCAATTCTATCTTTTACACTGCCGCCCGGGTTAAAATATTCCAGTTTGGCCACAATCACAGCGGCTGCATCTTTAGCAATATTGTCAAGTCTTAATAATGGGGTTCTTCCCACCAGTTCCGTTATTCCATTATAAATTTTCATAACCAACCTCTTTTCGAAAATGGTTTATATTTACTGAACTTATTTCAGTATTCCACAGAATGAAAAAGTGAGTCAAGCTATATCAAAACAAACATATTGAAACTATCCGAAACAAACAATATAATATTCCCAATAATGGTATACCATATACCATGGAGGTGATTCGTTATTGATCATTTGTTTTTGCAACCCGTAACCGAAGAATCAGCCCCCCAGGTCAGGGACAGAGTTTACGAACAACTACGAACCGCCATACTACGAGGAAGACTACGGCCTGGAGAGAGGCTGGTGGAACGAAAGCTGGCAGAACAAATGAATGTCAGCAGAACCCCTGTCCGGGAGGCTATAAGAATGCTGGAACTGGAGGGACTGGTATCCCACCTGCCCCGGATTGGAGCCGTGGTAGCCCGGGTAGATGACGCGGAGGTACTGGAGATATACCGTATACGGGCGGTACTGGAGGGGCTGGCCGCCCGCATGGCTGCGGAAAGGATACAACCTGAACAAATGCAGCGCCTGGCAGCGCTTCTAAATTTGATAGAAGAATCCGCCGGGGAAGGCAAACTCGATAAACTGGAAAATCTACACCGGGAATTTAACGATATTGTCTACTCTGCAGCCGGCAGTCCCAAGCTTTACGGCATGATCACCAGCCTGGTGGACCACATAGCCTGGTATGCCAAAGTGGGCTACTGCCACCCCGGACGGATTGCGGAGGCCACCAAGGAGCACCGCCGGTTGGTTGAAGCCGTTAAACTGCGGGACGGTGAACTGGCGGAGCGGGTTGCCAGGGAACACATAGAAAACTCCAGACAGGCCTATTTCAAAGAAATCGCCTCCAGGACCGGCGATAAGGAAACCGGGGGTTGTGAAGGACAGGATAACTCAAAGGAATAACTGAAATATATAGAAAGGAGTTAAAGGTTATGGTATACCAAAAAACCGGCCAGGATAAAAACAGCCTGCAACACAAGAGAAATATCCACGCAGCGGCAGCCGCCGTGGCCGCCGTTCCCATTTATCTGGCCCTCTGGCAATTGTTTTTGGCCTTCGGCAGGGCAAATATATTCGGATTTGGCGGGGGACCCAGCGTAATCCCGTTAATCCAGCAGGAAGTTGTGGATAATTTCAAATGGCTTAGCACCGAGGAATTCACCGATGCCCTGGCCATGGGAAACGCCCTTCCAGGACCCATAGCCACCAAAATGGCTGCTTATGTGGGTTATAAAATAGCCGGCCTGGGGGGAGCCACAGCAGCCCTCATAGGAACGGTGGTGCCCACGGCCATTGCCATGCTGGCGCTGGCGGGACTGTATTTTAAATATAAGGACACCCCCTGGATGACAGGTATGCTAAAAGCCGTCCGTCCCGTGGTGGTGGTGCTGCTGATTCAAACAGCCTGGGAAATGGGAGTAAAATCTTTCCCCATCCCGGTAACCTGGGTGATTGCCCTGATCGCTATAGTGTTACTCTTTCAGTTCAAACTTCACCCCATAATACTTATAGTGACATCTATGCTATTCGGATTGTTTTTCCTGGGAGGCCGCTGAAAGTAAAAAAAGTCCCTGCCTTGCTGGCAGAGACCTTTTTATACTTCATTTATTCAGGGGGATGTTACATCATTCCGCCCATACCGCCCATACCGCCCATACCGCCCATGCCGGCCATGGGGTCCTTATCTTTCTCGGGCTTATCAGCCACCAGGGTTTCGGTGGTAAGAATCATTGCTGCGATGCTGGCGGCGTTCTGTAAAGCAGAGCGGGTAACCTTGGCCGGATCAACGATACCGGCGTTGATCATGTTGGTGTACTCTCCGCTAAGAGCGTTGAAGCCTACACCGGACTCGGCGTTACGAACTTTTTCCACCACCACGGAGCCTTCCATACCTGCGTTGTTGGAAATCTGGCGCAGGGGCTCTTCCAGCGCCCGGCGGATGATATCCACGCCGGTCTTTTCATCCAGGCTGTCGGTGGTGATATCGTTCAGAGCGTTGACAGCCTGAACGTATGACACGCCGCCGCCGGATACGATGCCTTCCTCCACGGCGGCCCTGGTGGCGTTCAGAGCGTCCTCAATACGGAGCTTTTTCTCTTTCATTTCAACTTCGGTGGCAGCGCCAACCTGAATCACCGCTACACCGCCGGCCAGCTTGGCCAGACGCTCCTGCAGCTTTTCACGGTCAAATTCGGAAGTGGTCTCTTCAATCTGCTTTTTAATCTGGGCAACCCGGGCAGTAATTTTATCCTGGGAGCCGGCGCCTCCAACGATGATGGTTTCTTCTTTTTTGATCCGCACTTTGGAAGCGGTCCCAAGCATTTCCAGAGTTGCTTTGTCGAGCTTGAGGCCGATATCCTCGGTGATAACGGTACCCCCGGTGAGGATGGCAATGTCCTCCAGCATGGCCTTGCGGCGGTCACCAAAACCGGGAGCCTTCACCGCAACGCACTGGAAGGTGCCGCGCAGCTTGTTCAGCACCAGGGTGGCCAGGGCTTCACCCTCAACATCCTCGGCAATTATCACGAGAGGCTTGCCGGACTGCACCACTTTTTCCAGAACGGGCAGCACGTCAGCCACAGCAGAGATCTTTTTATCGGTGATGAGAACGAAAGGATCGTTCATATTGGCTTCCATTTTGTCAGTGTCGGTAATCATGTAAGGGGAAATGTAACCCCGGTCGAAATTCATACCTTCCACCACTTCAAGGGTGGTGCCGATGCCCTTGGACTCTTCAACGGTGATTACCCCGTCCTTGCCCACTTTTTCCATGGCGTCAGCAATAAGTTCGCCGATGGAGGGGTCGTTGGCGGAAATTGAAGCCACCTGGGAAATGGCGGATTTGCTTTCCACGGTTTTGGCCGCGCCTTTAATTGCATCCACGGCCTTTTCCACGGCCTTCTCAATACCCTTCTTGATAATCATGGGGTTGGCGCCGGCAGCCACGTTTTTGAGACCTTCCCGCACAATGGCCTGGGCCAGCACGGTGGCGGTGGTAGTGCCGTCTCCGGCCACGTCGTTGGTTTTGGTGGCAACTTCCTTCACCAATTGGGCACCCATATTTTCAAAGGGATCGCTAAGTTCGATTTCCCTGGCTATGGTCACACCGTCGTTGGTGATCATAGGGGCACCGAATTTTTTCTCCAGAACAACGTTGCGGCCTTTGGGGCCAAGGGTTACCTTAACGGCTTCCGCCAAGGCGTTTACGCCTCTTTCCAGGGCGCGCCGGGCATCTTCACGGAAAATGATTTCTTTACCAGCCAATTTCATTTACCTCCTTGTATGTAGGTTAACCGGATTTTTATTATTTTTCAATTACGCCCAGAACATCGGCTTCACGCAGGATCAGATATTCAACGTCGTTGATTTTAACCTCATTGCCTGCATACTTGGAAAACAGCACCTTGTCGCCCACCTTCAAATCAATGGCAACCCTGGTGCCGCTGTCCAGCAAACGGCCGGAACCAACGGCCACCACTTCACCCTCCTGGGGCTTTTCTTTTGCGGTATCCGGCAGCACAATGCCGCTTTTGGTAACTTCTTCACTGGGCAGGGGTTTTACTACCACCCGTTCGCCTAATGGTCTGATCACAAGGGACCCTCCTTTAAGTATTTGTTATTATTATTTACCAAATTGTTAGCACTCAATCGGGGCGAGTGCTAATACCCAAGTAATATAATATAGAACGGTAAAATCAAAAGCAAACACCTCTACTTGAAAATAACACCCGTTTTGGGCCGTTTATACAAAAAAAAGATGCCTATCTTTTGATTTCTCCTTCTATATCACGCTTACATCATTCTACATTATTCAATTTCTAACAATATTTTCTCCCTGCCATAAATTTTTATACCATTTTTTTCTGCAACCTCTAAAAAATTGTCATTCGGCACCGCACTCCCCGCCCTTACCCGTCAGTATTTCCAGTGCATGGGGCAGGACGGGAATTAATACCTCCAAGCACTCCCTCACTGCCTTGGGACTACCCGGCATGTTGATGATCAATGTGCCGCGCCTGATACCGGCCACCGCCCGGCTGAGCATGGCCTTAGGCGTCTTTTTCATGCTCTCCATGCGCATAGCCTCAGGAATGCCCGGCACCGCTCTGTCTATAACAGACATAGTTGCCTCCGGGGTGTTGTCCCGGGGCGAAAAACCAGTACCGCCCGTAGTCAGGATAAGCTCCACCTTCCGGTGATCCGTCAGATCGATCAGCGTTTCCGTGATGGTTTCAATATCATCCGGCACAATTTCATAGGCTACCACTTCATAATTAATTTCTGCCATCATTTCCTTGATCACTTCAGCGCTTTTATCGGCCCTCTCGCCCCTGGCACCCTTGTCGCTGGCAGTTACCACGGCTACCCTGTACATAAATGCCCCCCTGTCCGTTATAATCAATACCGCCTAAAAAACATCATCCCGTCATATTAAATTGCGGGATGACATTAGTGAGCCTAAGGCTCGCAGGGGTTTGTACCCCTTCCGAGCCCTGAGCTTTACAGCCTGTTGATCCCCGAACTTCGAGGGTGGGGTCTTTCAGGCTGATAGCGAGATAAATAGTTATCCTGTTTATTTATACTCCCACATTATTTTCCCGCAATCCCGGAGATCATAACCTCCCAGGGAACGCACCTCCTCCCGGAATTCCGGCAGCTTCATTACCTCAAGCAGCCTGGTGACGTAGGGTGATTCCCAGAATTCCCCGGGAATGCACAGGTCGTAGCGTTCTTCCACCACGCTTACAAAATCCAGTTCCAATGCTTTTGCCGCAGCCCTGATGCCCATACCTGCATCAGCTGAGCCGCTTGCTACAGCCGCAGCTACAGCCATATGGGTATATTCCTCCCTCTGGTATCCATTGATGGAATAAGGGTCTATACCAGCTTCTTTTAATTTGAAATCCAGCAGAATCCTGGTGCCCGCACCCCTCTGACGGTTTATATAACTTACATCCGGTCGGACAAGGTCTTTCACTCCGGCTATCCCCTTGGGATTGCCTTTTGCCACAATAAAACCCTGCTCCCTGTAAACAAGATTCAACAGCACCATGCCCCGGTCAGGCAAAAGCCTTTTTATATATGAAACATTATAGTCCCCCGTCTCCTCGTCCAGCAGGTGGGTACCGGCACAGTGGGCCTCTCCCCGCTTCAGCGCAGAAAGGCCTCCCAGACTTCCCACGTGAGCTGAGGAAAGGCTGGCCTCGGGGTGTATTTTTCTCAAATAATTTGCCAACACGTCCAGGGCAATGTCATGACTGCCGATAATGACAGTGGTTTCCCGAACTTCTTCCAGTGATCTCATCAATTCCACCGGAGCAACATCACCTGCGTTATACCCCTCGGACAGGCGGGGCACCCTGAGCATACCATCGGCCCGGATCATGGACATAATCACTCCGGCGCCGCGGGAGATGGGGGTAGCTATAATTTTATCACCCACCCGGCCGAGTTTCACCCGGACAAACTCCTCAACACCCATCGGAGACACTATTTTCCGGGACATCACACAGTCAGCCAGGGACCGGGCAGGGGGAACGGAACCGATTTTCCTGTAGACTACCGGCTTTACGAACAATTCCATACCCAGCACCGCCGAAACCGGATAACCGGGAACCCCCACCACCGGCTTCCCATTTGCCAGCCCCAGTATTACCGGCTTGCCGGGTTTTATGGCAACACCGTGGGTGAAAACCTCTCCCATTTCGGCAACCAGCTCCGCGGTGTAATCCTCCCTGCCGGCGGAGGAACCGGCGTTAATCAATACCACATCTGCTTCATCCAGAGCGTTTTTCAGCCGCTCTTTCAGCAGCCCGTAATCGTCCACGGTAATGTCGTAACGTATGGGCAGACCGCCCCACTCATCCACCAGGGCGGCGAAAACCCTGGTATTGTATTCAATGATATCTCCTTCTTTCAAACCCGCTCCGGGCTGAACAAGTTCACTGCCAGTGGGCAAGAGGGCAACCTTGGGCTTTGGATATACATATATCTCCGTAACTCCGCCCGCAAGTATTCCTCCCAGATCCACCGGGCGCAGCCTGTGGTTGCCCGGAAGAATCATTTCCGTCGCCACCACATCTTCTCCTATCACCCGGACATGCTGCCAGGGGGAGGCAGCGGAAGTTATTTCAAACTCATCTTCGGCGATAAAATGAATATCCTCGATCATTATTACTGAATCACATCCCGGAGGCAACGGGTCGCCGGTGTCCACCATCTGTACGAATTCCCCCATCTTCAACCTTTTAGGAGAGGTTTCGGATGCTCCGAAAGTATCCATCGCCCTCACAGCCACCCCATCCATAGCCGAAGCATTGTAGTGGGGAGAGGAAACCTTTGCATAAACCGGTGCGGCGGTAATCCTGCCGGCGGCCTTTTCCACTTCGGTTAATTCCGGCCTGCCCGGATTAAGCGCACCGGCCCGCTGCAATAGCCCGATGTAACCTGCCTGGGCCTCCTCCAGGGGACGGTCGGATAGATACACATCCCTTTTCACCAAGGGTTCACTCCTTCTTTGTCAACTCATGAACCAGGGTAAAACCGCCGCATAACATGAGCAGCGCAAACAACAAAATGCTTTTTGAATTGTGTCGATAACTCACCAAATGATGAAAGGTGACACACCTTCTTATGTTGGCTAAATCTCTTACTTCTTGAACAACTACGCGAAGGAATGTCCCCAAATTTAGAAGGGTTTTACCCAAACATATTCGCCTGCTTCAACGCCCTCTTTTTCAATGGAAATGTGCGCCAGCCCCCCAGCCCTAACCATTGTGCCTATCAGTCCCGATTTGCCCAATACGGGCTCTGCCAGCACTTCCCCCTGCTCTACCTTCAGCGACACCCGGAGATAGTCCTCCCGCCCCGCCGCAGAACGTATATTCCTGTTTATTTTAGCCCTTAGAGGAAACTCCAGCAGTTTTTCGGTTTCATTCAGGGGATACCTCCCCATTTTCAGCAGCGGCTCCACCAGAAGGGTAAATACAACCATGGCGGACACCGGGTGGCCGGGCAGGCCGAAAATCGGTTTACCGTCCACCACCGCGCCTATGGTGGGTTTGCCAGGTTTTATAGAAATGCCGTGGAAAAGCACCCCTGGCTTTCCCATAGATTCTATCACCCGGGAGGAAACGTCCCTGGTGCCCACTGAACTTCCGCCGGATATCAAAACCATTTCCGAACAGGTCAGTGCCTTCTCCATAACCTCTTGAAGCGCTTGAAAATCATCCCTGATAATGCCGGCCATTACCGGGAACGCCCCGCATTGCCTGGCCAGGCCGTATAGGGCATATGAATTGATGTCCCTCACCTGCCCCGGCCCGGGTATCCGGTCAGGAGGCACCACTTCATCACCGGTGGATATAATGGTTACCCTAAAGGGTTCCTCCACCTCCAGGAAATGTATTCCCACCGCCGCAAGAAACCCCAAGTCCTGGGGGCGTATAGAATGACCCCGGGTTAATACAACACTTCCTGATGAAACATCCTCACCCCGGCGAACAATGTTTTCCCCCGGCGCCACAGATTTAGTAACGCCTATGGTGCTGCTGTCCAATTCCTCTGTATGCTCCACCATGACCACTGCGTCCGCGCCGGGAGGCAGCATCCCTCCGGTGGGTACGCGCCAAGTCCTGCCTCCTGCAATGGACTGGGAAGCCTCCTTGCCCATAAATATTTCTCCATCGACGTCCAGGTAAGCAGGCAAACTTTCCGTAGCGCCGAAGGTGTCCCGGGCCATTACCGCAAATCCGTCCATGGTTGAGCGGTCAAATCCGGGTACATCCTCCTTCGCCGTAATATCCCCGGCAACCCTCCTGCCCAGTGCCTCCGGAATAGAAACCCGCTTAACCGAGGGTTTCACTCCCATATGGCGGTTTATCATTTCCCTGGCCTGAGCCACGGTCATTGCGTTGAATAATTCAGCCATTTAACTTCTCCCCGTTCCATTTAAAAACAACCCAGTTCACAGGCCTTAATCTTAATTTTCAGTTGATTGCAAACCGCACCTATTCTGGCGGGAGGCACCTGAAAATCCTCAGCCAGTCTCCTTGCCTGGGTGCATGTTAGCCTGCCGTTCCTTGCAGCCTCCTGAACCGCTTCCAGTATTTTTTTGTCGTTTTCCAACCAAATCACTCCTGCCCAATAAGTTTCGGGTAAGCTTGCCCCAAATATACCGATAATCATACAATATAGAAATTAATTCCTGGCAATTACAGATGTTTCGCCGGAAAAAGTCATTATCCTGCCAATAGGCTTAATATAAGTGAGCCTTGGGTTCGGAAGGGGTTATTCCCCTTCCGAACCCATAGAGCGAACTTAAAAGTGAAGCTCGAAATCTCTGATTTCGTTAGCTGAACTTTC
>CBEULQ010000071.1:0-8682 GCA_965543975.1 uncultured Desulfocucumis sp.
ATCCTGGACTGTTTTCCTTCGTTTTCTTTAACTTTTTGCAGTTCAGCTGCTGTCATATATAACACATCAGTTAACTATTTTACTAAATTATATTGAATCCATGGCGTTTGTATAGTGAAAAATTATGATTATAGTCATTTAGTAACAAAGCCGGAATAAATAAAGGCTACCCGGACAAAAATGTATTAAACCGTTTAAATAAAGTATATATCAAATTCCAACAATCAGGAGGTCGGCCGGATGACAAAATCCGATAAAAAATCAAAAAAAGTGAAATTTGACAGAGGAGACGCTTTTCTGGCGGAATCCACGGGCTCTGCCACCATGGTAAACCTGGACGGAATCTGGGAACATGATTTTGTGGACGATCCCACCCCGGCAGGCGCGGGTAAGGAACCGAATAAAGAAACATAAGCTATTCTTTTAATCTCATCAGCCGCATGCCGTTCAGGGTAACCAGCAGGGACGTCCCGGTATCGGCAAAAACAGCCATCCAAAGGGTGGCGTGGCCGGCCAGGGTGGCAATTATAAAAACGGCCTTGACAATCAGAGAAAAGGTTATATTCTGCTTTATTATCCTTACTGCCTGCCTGCTTAGCTTGATGGTGTAGGGTAATTTGGACAGGTCGTCGGACATTAGCGCTATATCCGATGTTTCAATGGCCGTGTCGGTGCCTGCGCCACCCATGGCAATGCCCAAATCGGCGGCGGCAAGGGCTGGGGCATCGTTGATTCCGTCACCCACCATGGCCACTTTTCCCGAACCTTTTAACTCTTTTATGGCAGCCAGTTTATCCCCGGGAAGGAGGTTTGCCCGGTAGTCCTTTATGCCTGCGCTGGCAGCCACTTCCCTGGCCGTCCCTTCATTATCGCCGGTAAGCATGACAATTCTTTTAATGCCTGCCCGGTACAGCCGTTCTATGACCCTGGCAGTACCTTCCCTTATGCTGTCCGCTACTGTGATAATTCCCATGATTACCTTGTCGGTGCCCACCAGCAGAACCGTCCTGTTGCTTTCTTTATGTTTTTTTATTTCTTTTTCCAGTTTTCCAAGGTCCGTGCCCAAACCAGCAAAGAGATATTCATTGCCCACATAATAAACATTTCCTTCTATTTCGGCCCCGGCCCCCTTACCCGCGAAGGACTCAAAATTCTTTCCTTCCTTAACCTGCATTTCCTCCGTCTTTAACCTGTGCATAACAGCACCCGCCAATGGGTGTTCGGAACGTTTCTCCACGGCCCCGGCGATACTAAGCACATCATTCTTTGAAAAACCGTCAAAAGCGATAACATCCATTACTTCCGGCCTGCCCCTGGTGATTGTGCCTGTCTTGTCAAAGGCCATTATTCCTATCCTGCCCGCCTGCTCCAGAAAAGCGCCGCCCTTAATCAGCACACCTTTCCTGGCGGCGCTGCCTATGGCGGAAATTATTGAAACCGGGGTGGATATCACCAGGGCACAGGGGCAGGAAATCACCAGTAGTATCAGTGCCTTATTGAACCATACTCTGAATTCCTGGCCGAACAACAGTGTTGGAAGAACCGCCACTGCCAGTGCGCCGGCCAGCACTGCAGGGGTATAATATTTGGCGAATACATCCACTGTCTGCTGGGAGGGAGCTTTTTGGGCCTGAGCTTCCTCCACCAGGTGAATAATGCGGGAAATAGTGCTGTCCTCCACTTTCTTGGTGGTTTCTATCTCCAGTGATCCTTCACCGTTAATTGTGCCGGCATAAACACTGTCCCCCACCTTTTTGGCCGCCGGCATCGATTCACCGGTTATGGGGGATTCATTCACCGCCGACCGTCCGGTCAGCACTCTGCCGTCAACGGTTATATTTTCACCTGGCTTGACAATTACTGTTTCCCCTACGCCAACCTCTTCCACCGGCACCTTAAATTCGCGTCCGTCTCTCCTTACCAGCGCCTCCCTGGGTGATAAATCCATAAGGGAGCTTATAGACCTGCGGGTTTTTTCCAGTGTATAGTTCTGCAATAAATTACCCAGGGAAAACAAAAAAACCACCGTGGCTGCTTCGGAAAACTCGCCTATGGCAACAGCCCCCGCCACCGCAGCAGTTATTAAAAAGTTCATATCCAGGCTAAAGGTCCGCAAGGAGTACAGGCCGCTTTTGGCCACAAAAAAACCGCCGCTGAGAATTGAAAGCAGGTACAGCACATTTACCGCTGTCCGGGAAAAGCCTGTTAATTGGAGCACAAACCCTGCAGCCAGAAACACTCCTGCCGCTATAGTGTTGTATATTTTTATTTTTTCAAGGCGGTCTTCCTTAATTTTGCCGGATCTAACGTTGTTCTCCAATTCAGTCCGGTATCCCATACCTGAAACGGCCCTAAGTATGCCGTCCACCGGCTCGCTGTGGGTAACTTTCATTTGACCCGTGGCAAAAACAAGTCTCACATTTTCCACACCTGGTAACGCCGCAACCTTACTCTCAAGTTTTGCGGCACAATCGGCGCAATCCAGGCCGTAAACCCGTAATAACGACTCCTCCTTTGGAGTGTCAACGTCCACACCGTATCCTGAATCCTTAACGGCATTGATTATATTCTGAACCGGGGCTGTGTGTTCCACCTTTACCTTGGCAGCCGGAAAATTTACCTTTGCCGATGTCACTCCTTTCAGCTGCGCCAGTTTTTTTTCAAGTTTCGCAGCACAGTCGGCGCAATCCAGGCCCCGGATGCTCAATATACTGGTTACAGGCTGCTCCTCTAAAGCAAGAACGGCTGTTCCGTCAAAATTTTTTATGGCTGTTTCTTTATTTGCCGTTATTTTTTCCATGTTTACCTCCGCTGTGATTAATAGCTGAATTTATTATGTCCCTGACACAATTGTCCTGCAGGCTGTAATACACCAGTTTGCCCTCTTTCCTGTATTTGGCGAGACCGGTATTTTTTAGTAGTCTCAAATGGTGTGACGCCGTAGCCACTGAAGACCCAATTATGTTGGCTACGTCGCAGACACAAAGTTCCTCCAGTGAAAGGGCGTACACTATTTTTATCCTTGTATCGTCGGCCAGCGCCTTGAACATTCCGGCCAACCCCTCCGTGTGGTGAACTTTCTTTTTTATCCGGTCCACCTTGGCCTGATTTGAGCAGAAAATTTCACATACGTCATCCTCCCGGAGCTTATCACCCGGACTGGAACATCCCGGTGCGTCGATGCCTTTTTTATTTAACTCGGCCATGTACTCACCACCATATTAAAACGCTTATTTGAATATTATAATATAATTTTATCATTTGTTTTTCCACTCTTTTTTATTAAATCCCCATATTTTTTTACAGTGTATTGCGGTGCCCTTCCGGATGCAGGAGTTTACTAAAAATCCGTAAAAAAACCAGGCCAACCACGGCCTGGTTTCATTTTTAGATTCTATCGGTATAATAATTCTTTTTTTATAGGAATGTCCCCTAGAGGTTCAATATCAATCTTTTTTCATATCATAAAATATGGGATGATATATAATTTTTGGTTACAGGAGGAGACCAAAAAAATGATTATTGATATGCTGTTACCTCTTAAAAAAATGATTAGTAAAGGAGAAGCTGCAAACACTGCCATAAAGTTGGAATCCTGTGATGATATCGGACCGGCCAGTGCGCGGAAGCGTCGTCAAGAGGCATTTCAAGTTCGTCAGGATGCAGCGCTTTTTCAGAAGAATCTTCCTCTCCCGGACCATCCATGTAACGGTGATGAAGACATTTACTCAAATAAAATCGGTAACTATTCCAGGGGGTTACCGCATAATCAACTGGGCGAGGTTGACCTCAATGCCTATAATGCCCTTATCAGGGCTTTGTCCACCGGTGACCCTGAGGATTTTGAAGCCATTCCTCTGGGAGGGGTTGCCAAGCTCACCAATCCCCAGGCCGCTTATGCTTTTGAAATGGCGGGGCCTGATTCTCATCATTTGGGTATGATTGCGGCCCCGGCCTTCAGCAGTGCCCAGACTGCCGGTGAAATGGCCGAACTTTACTGGCAGGCGCTAACCCGTGATGTGTCTTTCACAGAGTACGACACCGATCCGCTCACCCAGGCGGCTGCTTCCGATCTATCGGTATTTTCGGATTTTCGCGGGCCAAAAGTCAATGGAATGGTCACCACGGGAACCCTGTTCCGCGGAAATACGTCCGGTGACCTGGTGGGACCTTATATTTCCCAGTTCCTTTGTCAGAACATGCCCTTCGGCGCCGCAACGCTCGTCCAGCAATATCGCACCACTGTGGCCGGCGACGACCACATGACCACGTATCAGGAATGGTTGAACATCCAGAACGGATTTGCTCCCACAAGCCAGAATCAGTATGATCCCACGCCCCGCTATATCCGCAATGGCCGCGATTTAGCCGAATGGGTCCACAAGGACTTCTCCTTCCAGGGTACTCTCATTGCTTGTTTGATTCTGCTCGGTTATGGGCAGGCGGCTCTAAACCCAACCAACCCCTATCTGCGTTCAACAACCCAGGTCGGTTTTAGCACCTTCGGCGCCCCTCATATTCTGGATTTTGTGGCCCGGGCATCCCGGGCAGCGCTGGAGGCCGCCTGGTTCCAGAAATGGCTGGTCCACCGCCGGCTCCGCCCCGAAGAGTTCGGAGGACGCGTCCAAAACCTCCTGACGGGCGCCGCCGATTATCCTATCAACCAGGAACTGCTCAATTCGCAGGCGGTTTCCGCTGTCTTTAATAAGTATGGCACTTACCTGCTGCCCCAGGCCTTTGCGGAAGGCTGCCCTACCCATCCGGCCTATCCCGCCGGTCACGCCTGTTTTACCGGGGCGGGAGTTACTATGATGAAGGCGTTCTTTAAGGAATCCTTTGTTATCCCCAATCCTGTTGTAGCCAGTGCCGACGGCCTCTCGCTGCTTCCTTACCAAGGGCCGCCTTTGACGGTGCTTGGTGAATTGAACAAACTTGCCTTCAATGTCGCCCTGGGTCGCGACACCGCAGGCATACACTGGCGCTCCGACGGGAGCGAGGGCCTAAAGATTGGTGAAGCAGTCGCCATAGGAATCCTTCAGGATTACAGGAACACCTACAATGAGAATTTTAGCGACTTCACTCTCACCAAGTTTGACGGGACTACCATAACAATCTGATATATCGTACCCTCCACCATCAACAGCAATATGTGGGGTCAGGTCTGCATTATTCATTTAGTCAATAACGCCATAATGCAAGCCTGACCCCTTTATTCGTGACCCCTTTATCCGCTGTATGTCCTGACCCTGAAATCCACTCCCATCGACCGGGCTATCTCACTGCATTTTGCCACGTCCACCCCGGGCCACTTTACCACTGAGAGGACCACTTGGGGTATATAAAGTTTACATTCCCGGACAAATTCCAGCACTGCCGGATAGGCTTTTTCCCCAAGGGCTGGTTGGCACAATTCCATGTAATTCTCAGGAGCATGCGCGTTCAGACTTATGCTCACTACATCCATCAAGCCGTTCAGTTCCCGGGGAATATTTCTTTTATACAGCAGCGAGGCCTGGCCGTTGGTATTAACCCGCAAAAAAGCTCCTTTTTCCTTCAGCGCCTTCGCCACCTCTTTAATCGTTTCAAAACGCATCAAAGGCTCGCCGTAACCGCAGAACACTATTTCCGAGTAACTGCTGACGTCTCCTGCTGATTTTATTATTTCTTCCGCTGTGGGCTCCCTTTCCAGCCACAAATTGTAGCCCACCCCGCCTTTGGTTTTCCTGATACAAAAAATACAGTTATTGCTGCAACGATTGGTAATATTAATATATAGCCTGTCTTGAATTTGATATGTCTGTGTTTGTAGTTCCAAAACCGCATCCTTACCTTTCTATGATTATTGACTGTTTGTTCAATATACACAAATTAAATTTTTCTGTCATAACAGAAGCGGATAAACATAAAATTTGGTATACAATCTCCGGAGGTGATCAAATGGCTTTTAAATTGCCCGAACCTGTTCGTACATCTTTTATTAATTATAACTCAATAATTAAGGGTACGGTAGTTACACTGGCCATATCAATTATCGGCAGCGTACTACTGGGTATGGCCTTCTATTTTACCGGACTGCCGGAAAGTGTGTTGCCCTGGACTGCCTATTTGATGCTATTTGCAGGAGTATTATGCGGGGGAGCGGTTTCTGCCAAAAGTTCCGGTAACAAAGGGCTTTTCCACGGTATAGGAGTGGGCGCGGTGTATTTTTTACTGATTATAATCATTTCCCTTTTGTTTCTGCCGTCCCAGCTTACCTTTCTTACAGTGTTGCTAAAACTCTTTATAAGCCTGGCAGGAGGCGCCGTGGGGGGCATTCTGGGTGTTGGATTGAGCGGATAGTCATACTTTTATAATTTTGTAAAACAACGGGCTCTTGAATCTGGTTCAAGAGCCCGTTTCCATCCTGAAAAAGTAAAACTGCAATTTTCAGAGTTTATATTATACTGGTACCGCCATTGCATTTATGAGGGTTCTTTTACAGGCCAAAATCAACAACTTCTTAACGTTTCCCGGTAATGGTCATGCTGTCGATAATGACCCCGATAAAAGCCGATTTCGCTCCGTTTTTCCCCATCCGGCATTACCCAAATGTTCATATCCTCGAACCTTCCCGCGATATGACAGTTATTAACCAGTGTGCCGCTGTAATCATAACCCAAACTGTGTAAAACAAAGTTCATTCCGTATGATGAAGCTCTGGCCAGGCTGTAAAGGCATTTAATTCCAGCATCCTGGCATGACTCTTCTAAGCTATTTATCAGTACAGTATTAAGGCCCATACCCCTGTATTCCAAATCGGTTGCACAGTTAGTAATTTCCGCCCTGTCGTGCTTCCGGTATATTTCCGCGGCAGCAGCTGCAATTAGCCTTCTGCCGCTATATGCAACCATATATATATCTCCGTTTTCAATTGAACTTGCCACATACTGAGGGTCATAAACAGGAGTGGGATACGATGAAAAGATACTCTTGTATAACTCAGCCAGGGCGGTGCAGTCACTCTTTTCCGCCCTGCGCAGTATAAAACTGTCAGGTAGCGGAGCATAAGCCTTTCTGGTCCGCCGCATAATGTCATGAAGCATTTTCATTTCACGGTCAAAGATGTCCGAAAAACCTCTCTCCGGTAACAGGTAGGCTGCCAGAAAGTGGGCGTCACTGCCGTTGTAATACCCCTGGATTGAACCCTCCAGGACAAATCCGTTACCCTGCATTTTTTTTAAATCCTTTGTCCTGACGGGAAGTATAATTTTACCCACCCCCCGCCTTAAACCCAGTTCTTTTAAAAAATTTAGCAACGTCAGGGGATCCTCCGCCCGGTAATCCATTACCCATAACCTCATGCTTTCTTGCTCCAGAGAGGCACTGAAGGAAAATTCCCGGGTCTCGCGATTTAATATATCCATTTTTTTACTACACCCCTGCTTCTTCCACAGTGCTGTCCAGTGTAACAGTCTCTCCGCGCATCAATCCTGCCACACCCTGGCCGCTGGAGGTAGATTTATACTCATAGGCGCCCGGCTCGGTATAAAGATATATATTTCCTTCGAAATTACGCAATACTGTTTTGCCTCGCCCCTGTGAAAGCAGGTAATTCGGCCCCAACGGGATTTTCCCGCCGCCGCCCGGGGCGTCAACAACAAATGTCGGTACGCCAAGTCCGCTTGTATGCCCCCTCAGATTTTCAATTAATTCAATTCCTGTGCTGACCGCGGTTCGAAAATGTGCTATCCCCTCGCTAAGATCGCACTGATACAGGTAGTATGGTCTTATCCTGTTTTTAAGAAGTTTATGAATCAGCTTTTTCATAACTTCAGGATTATCATTAATACCTTTTAATAGTACTGATTGATTGCCCAAAGGTATACCCGCACCGTTCAATATTGCGCATGCCTTGGAAGCCTCAGGCGTTATCTCCCTTGGATGATTGAAATGGGTATTTATCCATATGGGGTGATATTTCTCCAATATTGAACAAAGTTCTGGGGTTATTCTTTGCGGCAGTACCACTGGAGTCCTGGTGCCAATGCGAATGATTTCCACATGTTTAATTGCTCTTATCTTGCTGAGTATATATTCCAAATGTTCATCGGGGAGTGTAAGGGGATCACCCCCTGAAACCACAACATCCCTTATTGCAGTTTTGCTTTTAATATAAGCAAAGGCGCGCTCCAACTGGGCTTTATTCATTGGCTTGTCGTGCTGACCGGCTATGCGCCGCCGGGTGCAGTGCCGGCAGTACATTGAGCAACAGTCAGTTACCAGAAGCAACACCCTGTCAGGATAACGGTGGGTCAAACCTGGTACCGGGGAGTCTGCGTCTTCCCTCAAGGGATCCCGCATATCGCCTTTTGTCCTTACAGTTTCTTCCCAGCGAGGTACGGCCTGAAGCCTTATTGGGCAATTCCTCTCCGTTGGATGCATTAAACTTGCATAATATGGAGTAATCGCCATTCGAAACTTCTTCAGGCAGGCGGCTATTCCATCCTTTTCCTGGTCATTCAAATCAATCAGCCGGGATAGCTGATCAATGTCAGTAATTCTGTTCTTCAACTGCCAATGCCAGTCATTCCAATTTTCCCCTTCTACTTCAGAACCTTTCATAAAAGACAAAACCCTGTTCAAACAATCCCTCCCCTTTATATTTGTAACCGGATGCCGCAATGTAAGAATCCAATCTGCCAT
>CBEULQ010000072.1:0-8620 GCA_965543975.1 uncultured Desulfocucumis sp.
CGGCATACGCGATAGTAAGCCGTGACTGGAGTTCAGACGTGGCTCTTCCGATCTATAAAAAAACGGTCTATAACGACAAAAGGAGGAACGCAAAAAGATGAAGCGCAGCATCAACAAAGCTGCCGTGCTGGGAGCAGGCGTCATGGGAGCGACTATCGCCGGCCATCTGGCCAATGTGGGCATTCCCACCTATCTCCTGGACATAGTTCCGGGAGCGCTGACTCCGGATGAGGAGAAAAAGGGCCTCACCCTGGAAAGTCCCCAGGTGCGCAACCGCTTTGCCCTTAACGCACTTGCCCAGCTGGTAAAAGCCAAACCGGCACCTCTGTATGTTCCGGAAAATGCTCAACTGCTGACCCCGGGCAACTTTGAAGACAACCTCAACTATCTGTCCGAATGCGACCTGGTTATCGAAGTGGTCGTGGAAAGAATGGACATCAAACAGGGCCTCTTCGAAAAGGTGGAAAAAGTTCGCAAGCCTGGTTCCATCGTAGCCAGCAACACCTCCGGCCTATCCATCAACCAGATGATCGAAGGCCGCTCCGAAGAATTTAAGCAGCATTTCTTAGGCGCGCACTTCTTTAACCCGCCGCGCTACATGCGTCTTTTGGAAATCATTCCGGCCAAGGAAACACTGCCGGAAATAGTCGAGTACATGGTTGACTTCGGCGAGCGGGTGCTGGGTAAAGGTGTGGTCGTCTGCAAGGACAGCCCCAATTTCGTAGCCAACCGCATCGGCGTTTTCAGCATGTGTAACACCGTTAAGCTAATGCTGGAGTACGGGCTGGCCATAGAAGAAGTGGACGCCCTTACCGGCCGTGTCATGGGCCACCCCAAGAGCGCTTCCTTCCGCACCCTGGACATGGTGGGCCTGGATGTTATGATGCACGTGGCCAAAACCGTATATGACTTCACCAACGATGCCAAAGAAAAAGCCGTATTCGAACCCGTTCCCTTCATGCTGAAAATGCTGGAGAACAAGCTGCTGGGCGACAAGACCGGCGCCGGTTTCTATAGAAAAGTAAAAACCGCCAACGGCAAGGAAGTACTTACCCTGGACTACAATACCCTGGAATACAGGTCCAAGCAAAAGGTAAACATCCCCGCTCTGGAAGCCGCCAAACAGGCCGGCAAGCCCGCCAAACAGTTCAAGGCCCTGGTCTTCGGCAAGGGCAAGGAAGCTGAATTTGCCTGGAAAATGAACAGGGACATGATGGTATACGCAGCAAACCTGCTGGGCGTTATTGCAGACGACATCCAGTCCATCGACCAGGCCATGAAGTGGGGCTTCAACTGGGACTTCGGCCCCTTCGAATGCTGGGACCTGCTGGGTGTGCCCGCTGTTGTTGAACGCATGAAGGCCGAAGGGGAATCCGTTCCCCAGGTTGTTCAGGACCTGCTGGCCTCCGGCAAGACCAGCTTCTACGAGGAAAAAGAAGGTTACCGTTTTGTATTCGACCAAAATAAAAAGGAAAGCTTCCAGGAGAAATTCTCCGACGGAGTCATTTTCCTGGCTCCTCTTAAAGCCCAGAACAAGGTTATCAAATCCAACTCAGGCGCCAGCCTTATCAATATAGGCGACGGCGTGGTAAACCTGGAATTCCACAGCAAGGCCAACGCCCTGGGCGGCGACATCCTTTCCATGATTCAGTTCGCCGTCAAGGAAGTAAATAAGAATTACGACGGCATGGTGGTTGCCAACTACGGCGCTCACTTCTCCGTAGGCGCAAACCTGATGATGATCATGATGGACGCCGAAGACGAAGAGTGGGACGACCTGGACTTCGCCATCCGTGAATTCCAGTCCGGCACCATGGCCCTGAAATTCTGCCAGAAGCCCGTGGTGGCCGCTCCCCACGGCATGGCCCTGGGCGGCGGCTGCGAGGTATGCCTGCATTCCCACGCGGTTAACGCTTACGCGGAAACCTATATGGGCCTGGTTGAAGTAGGCGTGGGCCTGGTCCCCGGCGGCGGCGGCGTAAAAGAACTGGCCGTCCGTGCTTATGAGCTGAACCCGCCCTCTTCGGCCGCCATTAAGACCGGCGGCACAAACTCATACCAGCCCATGATTAACCGGGCTTTCGAGAACATTGCCATGGCCAAGGTGGCCACCAGCGCTCCGGAAGCCGTCAAGTTGGGATTAATGCGCTCCACGGACCGGGTAACCACCAACAGGGACAGGGTTGTCGGCGACGCCAAGAAACTGGTGCTGCAAATGGCTCCCAACTTCAAACCGCTGCAGCCCGCCAAGATACCCGCCCTGGGCGCCCCTGGCGAAGCAGCTATCGGTGTTGGTATTGAAACAATGGTATGGGGTAAATTCATCAGCAAGCACGACGCCAAAATCGCCAAAAAAGTGGCTCACATCCTCACCGGCGGCGGCGTGACACCCGGCACCCTGGTCAGCGAGCAGGACCTGCTGGATCTGGAGCGCGAGTCATTCTTAAGTCTGCTGGGCGAGCCCAAAACCATGGACCGCATCCGTCACATGCTAAAGTTCAACAAACCGCTAAGGAATTAGGAGGCCGTTGAAAAACTGCGCCTGGCTTTGTCAGGCTCGCCGCCCAGTGCTCACGTACTATATGTACGCTCCGCGCTGTCCGGCTTCGCCTTTCGCGCCATGCTTGTTTTTGACCGGCCTAATGGATGACTCTCAAACCATAGGTAGATAGTAATATACCTTTCTACTAAGCCGATTAGGTAGTTTTTCAAGATTCTCCTAGGGGGTAAAGAAAATGCAGGAAGCCGTAATCGTAAGCGCAGTGCGCACCGCGGTGGGTAAGGCGCCCAAGGGCGCATTAAAGAATACCCGCCCTGAGCACATGGCCGCCACCGTTCTAAAAGAAGCTCTTGCCCGGGTGCCCGCCCTGGACCCGGCGGAAATAGACGACGTAATCTTCGGGTGCTCCTTCCCCGAAGCCGAACAGGGCATGAACGTAGCCCGGATGGTCAACCTGCTGGCAGGACTGCCCAACCGCGTATCCGGCGTAACCGTAAACCGCTTCTGCTCCTCCGGGCTGGAGTCCATCGCCATAGCCTCAACCCGCGTCATGGCAGGCTTTGCCGAAGTATATGTGGCCGGCGGCGTGGAAAGCATGAGCCTAGTGCCCATGGGCGGCAACAAGCTGTCTGCAGACCCGGAACTGCTGTCCATCTGCCCCGAGGCATACATGGGCATGGGTCTGACCGCTGAAAACGTGGCGGATAAATATAACATCACCAGGGAAGAGCAGGACGAATTTTCCGTCAACAGTCACGCCAAGGCAGCCAAGGCTATAGCAGAAGGCAAATTCAAGGAAGAAATCGTTCCCCTGAACGTTGTTCATAAAGAATGGAAAAACGGCAAGATAGTGGAAAAAACCGTCGTTTTTGACACTGACGAGGGAGTAAGGTCCGGCACCACCATGGAAACCCTGGCCAAGCTAAAGCCTGTGTTCAGGGCCGGCGGCTCGGTTACAGCGGGCAACTCCTCCCAGACCAGTGACGGCTCCGCCTGCGTGGTTATTATGAGCCGTAAAAAAGCCGAGTCCCTGGGACTTAAACCCATGGCAGTGTTCCGCTCTTATGCTGTGGGCGGCTGCCCGCCCGAATTAATGGGCATCGGCCCCATCGTGGCCATTCCCAAGGCACTGAAACTGGCCGGCATCACCAAGGATCAGGTGGACGTGTTTGAACTGAACGAAGCCTTCGCCGCCCAGGCACTGGCCAGCATTAAAACCCTTGAGCTGGACATCAACAAGGTGAACTTTAACGGCGGCGCGGTGGCCCTTGGTCACCCGCTGGGCTGCACCGGATCCAAACTGACCACCCAGCTGTTGCACGAAATGAAGCGGCAAAAAGCCCGTTACGGCGTGGTCAGCATGTGCATCGGCGGTGGCATGGGCGCAGCCGGCGTATTCGAAATGGTCGATTAGTTTAGCAAATAGTTTAAATAGGAGGGGCAGCCTTTTCAGGTCTCCCCCTCCGAAAACAAAGATTTTAAATCATGAAAGGATGGGAAAACAATGGCTATACCCGGCGGCAAGTTTTTACTTGATACCGTAGCTCCCGCTGATATCTTCACTCCGGAAGATTTTACAGACGAGCACAAAATGATTGCTGACACAGTGCTTGATTTTGTGGCAAAAGACGTTGTCCCCAAAACAGAAGCAATTGAACACCAGGAAGAGGGCGTAATGCGCTCCATTGTTGAGAAGGCCGGCGAACTGGGCATACTGGGCGCAGACGTGCCGGAAGAATACGAGGGTTCCGAGCTGGGCAAAATTGCTTCCGCCCTTATCGCTGAGAGCGTCGCAGGCGGCGGCTCCTACGGAGTAAGTCACGGCGCCCACACCGGCATTGGCTCCCTCCCCATCGTTCTCTTCGGCAACGAAGAACAGAAGAAAAAATACCTGCCCGGCCTGGCCAACGGTGAATTAGTGGCAGCTTACGCCCTCACCGAGCCCGGCGCAGGCTCAGACGCCATGAGCGCAAAAACCAAGGCTGTTCTGTCCGACGACGGAAAGCACTACATCCTGAACGGTGAGAAAATATTCATCACCAACGCAGGCTTTGCCGATGTATTTGTCACTTACGCCAAAGTGGACGGCGACAAATTCACCGCCTTCATCGTAGATAAAGACACCCCCGGTTTCAGCCTGGGTGCCGAAGAAAAGAAACTGGGTATTAAAGGTTCTTCCACCCGCAGCCTGATTTTTGAAGACGCAAAAGTCCCGGTGGAAAATATTCTTTATGAAATCGGCAAAGGCCACGTAATTGCCTTCAACATCCTGAACATCGGCCGTTACAAACTCGGCGCGGGCGCCGTGGGCGCTTCCAAAGTTGCTCTCTCCACCGCAGTTAAATATGCTCTGGAGCGCCAGCAGTTTAAAACGCCCATTGCCAACTTCGGCATGATCCAGTACAAAATTGCCCAGATGAACATCAAAACCTACGCCTCCGAAAGCGCCATCTACAGGCTGGTGGGCGATATCGAAGAAGTGCTGCACGACAAGAAAGAGGGAGCCGAAATAGGAGCCGCCATTGAAGACTACGCCATTGAGTGCTCCATCACCAAGGTTCTCTGCTCCGAGATTCTGGACTATGTTGTGGACGAGTGCGTGCAGATCCACGGCGGTTACGGTTACGTGAGCGAATATCCGGCCGAGCGCTACTATCGCGACTCCCGGATCAACCGCATCTTTGAAGGAACCAACGAAGTAAACCGTCTGATCATCCCCGCAACCCTTATCCGCAAGGCCATGAAGGGTAAACTGCCCCTGCTGCAGGCAGCCCAGGAACTGGGCAACAATATTACCGAACTCCGGGCCACCGTGGAAGAAGACGGCAAACCTCTGGCTTCCGAGCGCGCCATGATCAATATGGCCAAGAAGCTCTTCCTGCTGGTGGGCGGCCAGGCTGTACAGAAATACATGCAGAAACTGACCAACGAGCAGGAGATCATTGCCATACTGGCCGACATGGCTATCCAGATTTACGCCATGGAAAGCTCCGTGCTGAGAGCCCTCAAGGCCTGGGAACAGGACGCCGCCGCTGCCGAAATGAAGCTGGACCTGGCCACCGCCTACGTATACGATGTATTCCCCATGTTCGACAAACTGGCCAAAGAAGCCATCTGCTACATGTTCGAGGGCGATATGGAACGCACCCAGCTTTCCATTGTGAAGCGCATGCTGAAGTTCCCGCCTGTAAATCTTGTCGCTCTTCGTCGCAAAATCTGCGCAAAAGTACTTGAAGAGCAGAAATATGTGATATAATATCATTTTAATGAAGACCCCTCCAAGCGCCATCCTTCGGCTTCGGCCGGCGGGTATTCCCGGGGCGGTTAACCGCCGCCCCGGGTAAGGCGCTTATAATAAATGATATTTTCTTTAAAATTACGGTTTTTTAATAAACCGGGAGGAGTTGGCCAATGGCTAAAAAGTCCGGTGAAAAATACATGGCAATTATTGAAGCAGCAGTAACAGTTATCGCTGAAAACGGCTATCACAACTCTCAGGTATCTAAAATAGCTCGGGAAGCCGGCGTGGCTGACGGCACCATATACCTGTACTTCCAGAACAAAGAAGACGTCCTCATATCTTTATTCAGAATTAAAATGGGCGAATTTACCGCCATCGTCCGCAGGGAGCTAAAAAAACTGGAAAACCCCTTCGACAAACTGGCTAAACTTATCCTGTTGCACTACGGCAGGCTGGAAGAGGACCGTAAACTGGCCTCGGTGCTGCAGATCCAGCTAAGACAGTCCGATCAGTCCATACGCAAGGAAATTTCGGGGATTATTAGGGATTATTACAGCCTTATCGAGGATCTTGTGGCTGAAGGAATTGAGAAGGGGTTCTACCGCACCGATGTGGACCCCAAACTGGCGAGAAAGCTTATCTTCGGCACCATGGACGAGGTGACCACCTGCTGGGTGCTTTCCAGCAGGGTGTACTCCCTGCTGGCACAGGCTAAAGGCACTTACGGCCTGCTGGCCCAGGCCATAGCAAAGGACTGTGAATACAAACCATTCGAGGAAATTCAACCGGCCTGAACAAAGGCTGGTTTTTTATTTTCCGATTTGTCAGGGAGTAAATTTTTTAGTAAAATAATGGAGTTATATAAAGAATTACCCTTATTGCCTGATCTAAAAAGAAAATCCGGCGCATCGCAAATTCGCCAGTTGTTAGATTAAGGAGGGTGAAGCGTTGAGCGAATCCGGCGGAAGCACCCATATGTGTTTCGGGTGCAGCCCCATAAACCCCATAGGCTTTAAACTCACTTTCACCATGGAGGACGGAGTCTGCCGCACCTCTTTTACCGCCGGCAAGGAGTACCAGGGCTGGAGCGGAGTCATGCACGGCGGGCTCATCGCCACCCTGCTGGACGAAACCATGGCCCAGTGGCTCTGGCTGAACGACATCGGCACCATGACCGCCGAAATGACCACCCGCTACAGTCTGGCGGTGCCCATAGATACTCCGCTGGTTATAGAGTCGCAGAAAACCGGCGGCAGGGGCAGGCTGCACGTCATGGAAGGAAGGCTGATACTGCCGGACGGCAGTATCGCGGTGAAGTCCACGGGCAAGTTCCTGCAAATTAAAAAATAGCGATCTAGTTAAAGACATACTTTAGAGCAGATTCAAAATATAACCGGAGGGATATCATGAACAGGGATGAAGCATTATCGCTTTTAAAGGAACATCTGACAAACGCCAATCTGGTAAAGCACAGCCTGGCCGTGGAGGCGGTCATGCGGGAACTGGCCGGCCACTTTGAAAAGGACGCGGATATATGGGGGCTGGCCGGTCTGTTGCACGACATAGACTATGACCGGACCAAGGACTCCCCGGAGCAGCACAGCCTCATAGGGGCGGAAATACTGGAGGAAAACGGCCTTCCCGAGGATGTGGTTTATGCCGTTAAGGTACACAACCACGTGCACGGACTTCCCCGCAACAGCCTGATGGACAAGGCCCTTTACTGCACCGACCCGGTAACCGGCCTTATCACCGCCGGCGCTCTTATTAAAAAGGAAAAATCACTGTCGGCCATAGACGTTGCCTTTTTGTTGAACAGATTCGGGGAGAAATCCTTCGCCAGGGGCGCCAACAGGGAAACCATCCAGACCTGCTCGGAAATAGGCCTTTCACTGGAGGAATTCTTAAGCCTGGGATTAAAAGCCATGCAGGGAATTTCAACCGATCTGGGATTATAATGCTTGTTGAATAATGACCTGCCATAGGTTATAATAAGGTTTACCGCTTTAACTAAAGGAATAATCAGCGGTAAAGAGGTATCCCCTATGGCGGAGAAAGTGATAACCGTAAACAGAAAGGCGCGGCACGAATATCATATACTGGAGACATTCGAGGCAGGTATTGAGCTCACCGGCACCGAGGTCAAATCCCTGCGGGCCGGCAAGGCAAACCTCCAGGACAGCTATGCCAAAGTTGAAAATTCTGAACTTTTGCTGTACAATTTGCATATAAGCCCGTATGAGCAGGGAAACAGGTTTAACCACGAACCCAAACGGGTCCGCCGGCTGCTGATGCATAAGCATGAAGCGCTGAGGCTTCTGGGCAAATCCAGGGAAAAGGGTCTGGCTATAATCCCTTTGAAAATGTATTTCAAACGTGGCTGGGCCAAGGTGGAACTCTCCCTGGCCAGGGGCAAAAAAATGTACGACAAGCGGGACGACATGGCTGAAAGAGACGCCAAAAGAGAAATGGACCGCGCCAGGAAAGAAAGAATGAGGCAATAGAATTATTAAAAAGTAAAATTTAATATGGGGGCGTAATGGTTTCGACGGAGGAATTGGTGGCAGGAGTAGCGAGCCGGGGTTCCATCAGCCCGTAATACGGTGGAAACTTATAATTGCCAACAACGAATACGCTTTAGCTGCTTAATTGCAGTCTAACGTCCCACCCGCGCTGGGCCCGTGGCCTGGGCTGGGGCGTCACTTAAACGGGCTTGCTTTTAGGCCAATTCTCGGAGGCTTAAAGGGACTCTCATCGAGATAGCACCTGCGGAGGCTGACTGTGGCCGCCAACGGAGCGAAATTTAAAGCATAGTCTGCGCTCGGAGAGACTCCTGTGGTCGTTCTTTCGGACGGTGGGTTCGACTCCCCCCGCCTCCA
>CBEULQ010000073.1:0-8595 GCA_965543975.1 uncultured Desulfocucumis sp.
TTACCAGAGCTGTTTTTTCAGGGTCCATAACGGGCAAAACCACATCACATGCCCCAAGGGCTATTCTGCCCAGGGCGGTTCTGGTGTGGTGGCTTATCCCTTTATGTCTTTGCCTGGCGTCGGCAAAACTGATTCTGGGTATGGCCACCGGACGCCCTTCCAGTATATTTACGGCGTTAACAATTTCCCCCTGCTCCGTCCCGGTGTAGCCGAATTCAGAGCCTGTGCCCACGATTCCCGGTCCCATAGCTACAATAACAGCATCCACGCCTGTCGCCCCCCTGGCAGCCAAAAGCCCGCTATATATATTAACCGCCTCAATATCCCCGCCAAAGGCGTTACCGCAGGTTATTGTGCAGCATATCAATCCCTTGCTTTTCAGCTCCGCCACCTGGTTGCTGAGTTGGATGGGCAGGGCCGCACCGTCGGTCATCAGATACGCCACCCTGGCCCTTCCCCCGGTGATCATATTCAGCGTTGCCGCCGCGGGGGCCAGCATGCTGTGCAGGGTTCCCACAATCACCGGCATGTTTTCCAGTGATTTGGCCCGGCGGTAAAGGTGGTTAAGGGGATGCTCCTCCTCTTCCACCGCCAGCACCTTGACCTGGCCCGGCGTATATCTCAGCTTCATAATATGTCCTTCAGGCGGGGCATCCATCTCTTTGTTGGACAGATTGGCCATAACGAAATGCAGCCCGCCGGTGCCCAGCTTTTTGTGCACGGCAGTGGTGTTCAGCACAACCTCGTCCCCCACTTTGACGGGGCCGGTAAGCACATCGTAATTAACTGCTTTACCCGGCTCGCCTCCTACATCCACCATTATTTCGGCATAACCCTGTCTTTTTTGTCCCAGGCCGGTTACCTGGCCCCTTCTAATGCGGATCAATTGTTTTCCTCCAATGAAATACATGATAGACATCCATGCCGCTACAGCGTCACCACAGACTATGAAAATACTTAGCCACAGAGCACACAGCTTTTTCGGGTGCAAGGAATGCCTGAACCCTGCTGATTCCTGACTCCTGAATTCTGACTCCTGACCCAGAATTCACTCAGTATGAGCATTTTCAGGATGGCTATAATTTTTCCTGTGCCGTTTTCACTATCTCAAGAAGGTAACGCGCATTGCTGGCGAGGTCCTCCACCCGGATATATTCCTCTGTGGTATGCACTTTCTGCATGGCAATGCCCAGATTGGCCACGGCTATTCCACTGTTGTTGAATATATTGGCGTCCGAGCCGCCCCCGGTTTTTACCAGCCTTGGTATAAAACCCAGATTTTCCGCAGCCCTGACGGCAAGGTTAACAACGGCATCTTCCCGTCTGAGCCTGAAATCCGGATAAATGGTTTCCACCATAACCTCCGCTGTGGTGTTGTGGGCCGCAGCCGTTTCCTCCAGAGACTTCACCATGTCCCTGGTCTGAGCTTCCCGCTTTTGAGAGTCGAGGCTTCTTGTCTCACCCCTGATTGAAACCGCGTCGGGCACTATGTTTATTGCCTTGCCCCCGGAAATAACTCCTATATTGGCGGTGGTTTCCTCGTCAATCCTGCCCAGTTTCATGGAGGCAATGGCTTTTGAGGCAACCATGATGGCATTTATTCCCTCTTCGGGGCTTATGCCCGCGTGGGCGGCTTTGCCACGGACAGTTGCCGATATCCTGTCCTGGGAAGGCGCCTGAATTATGACAGTTCCTGCGTGGCCATCACAGTCCAGCACAAATCCCATTTTTGCACTGATCCGGCTGAAGTCCAGGTTTTTAGCCCCTAAAAGGCCCCCTTCCTCATAAACGGTAAAAACAGCCTCAATCCCTCCGTGGGGTATTTTGTTCTCTATGATTACCCTGAGCACTTCAAGTATGGCGGTTATGCCCGCCTTATCGTCCGCCCCCAGTATGGTTTCACCGGAAGATTTAATTACCCCGTTTTCCATCACCGGAACAACTCCGGAACCGGGCTCCACAGTATCCATGTGGGCGCAGAGGAGCAGGGGCGCCCCATCCGGGACAGTTCCCGGCAGCCTAGCGATAACGTTGCCGCAGCTGGTGTTCAGTTTTTTGCCGGCATCGTCCTCCCAGACCTCCAGCCCCATGGACTTAAGGCGTTTCTTCAACAAATCCGCTATCTTTCTCTCCTGGCCGCTTACACTGTCCACCCGCACCAGTTCCATGAATTCATTAACCGTTCTATCAGCATTAATCAATCACTTCACCCCTTGTCATATAAGTGAGCCTTGGTTTCGGAAGGGGTTATTCCCCTACCGAAACCTTAGAGCGAACTTAGTTTGAGCTATACAGCTGTTGATCCCCGGCCTTCGAGGACGGGGTCTTACAGGCTGTTGCGAGATAATACCGGAAATTTGCGAATAAAATCGTTAATTCCATTATAAGTTTTAACAGTACTTTCATTTTTCAGTATTATATAGGAGAATTTTTAAAAAGTACATAATGGGCTTACATAAACAAAGTTATTGAGCATCAACCAAAGATTCGTGAGCTTTCCAGAGGCCGTTCAAAAACAAGCATGGCGCGAAAGGCGAAGCCGGCCGGCGCGGAGCGTACTGTTTGTACGTGAGCACTGGACGGCGAGCCTGAGTTAAAGTGCCAGGCGCAGTTTTTCAACGGCCTCATAGCACCTGTTATTAATAATAAATAGCAATAGGAAAAATAATAAGGGCTGCCTGCCGGCGCTGTTTCATCGCCGGCGGCATCCCTTATGTCGGACAATCATTTATGCTTAACCCGCCGCAGAGGACGAGCCGTTGCTTCTAACCATTTCCGCCCCCGTCTCCAGTGCCTTACGGTTGAGCGGTATAAGCTTGTGATGGTGAGGCGGCAGCACCTTGCGCAGCGATTCTTCCACGGTGTCGTTGCTGACCACCCCGGTAAGCTCCAGCAGTGCCCCAAGGATTATATTGTTGGCCACCTTGGCATTGCCCAACTCCTCTGCCATGTCGTTGGCGGGAATATAGAATACCCGCACATCCTGTCTCTTGGCTTTAATATCGATCAGCGAGCTGTTTACAAATATTATGCCGCCGGAAACCACTGTTTTTTCAAACTTTTCCAGAGAGGGTCTGTTCATGGCGATTAAAACCGTGGGTTCGCTTACCACCGGAGAGCTGATGGGTTTATCGGATATTGATATGCCGCAGTTGGCGGTGCCGCCGCGCATCTCCGGGCCATAGGACGGTATCCAGGCCACGTGTCTTCCTTCCAGCATGCCGGCGTATGCAAGCAACTGGCCGGTGGAAAGCACCCCCTGCCCTCCGAAACCCGCGATAAGTATACCCTCAAACATTTACTCCACCTCCGCAGGTTTTTTAAATTCACCCAGGGGGTAATAGGGAATCATGTTTTCCTCCAGCCACTTAAGCGCTTTGAGCGGAGGAAGTCCCCAGTTTGTGGGGCAGGAAGAAAGCACCTCAACGATGGAAAATCCCAGGCCCGCCATCTGAACTTCAAAAGCCTTTCTGATGGCCTTTTTGGCTTTGGCCACATTGGCCGGGTTGTGCATGGAAACCCTGGCCACGTATGCGCTTCCGTCCAGCACCGACAGCATCTCGCTCATTCTTACCGGGCAGCCGTTGACTTCCCTCTCCCGGCCGTACGGGCTGGTGGTGGTAACCTGTCCCATAAGGGTGGTGGGGGCCATTTGGCCTCCTGTCATGGCGTAAATAGCATTGTTTATAAATATAACCGTAAATTTTTCACCCCTGGCCGCGGAATGCACCACCTCGCCGGTGCCAATGGCGGCCAGGTCTCCGTCACCCTGATAGGTAAACACCAGCCGGTCGGGCAAAACCCTCTTTACGCCGGTGGCCACCGCAGGAGCCCTGCCGTGGGAGGCCTGGTAAGCGTCACAGTCGAAATAATCAAAGGCAAATACGGAACAGCCCACCGGAGCTACGGCAATGGCCCTGTCGAACATGTCCATTTCATCTATAACTTCGGCCACCAGGCGGTGCACTATGCCGTGGGTGCAGCCCGGGCAGTAGTGCATGGGCATATCTTTTAATGTTCTCGGCCTGGAGAATACCTTTTTCATTATGCTTCACCCCCGGCCATAATCTTTTTAACCTCGTTGTAAACATCCCTGGCAACGGGCAGCATGCCGCCGACCCGGCCGTAAAAATGCACCGGTTTGCGTCCGTTTACGGCCAGCCGAACATCCTCCACCATCTGGCCCATGTTCATTTCCACGGTCAGGTAGTGCTTTGTGGCTTCTATAGTCTTTTCAAAGGCCTTTACCGGGAAAGGCCATAGTGTAACCGGTCTCAACAGCCCCACCGGAAGTCCTTCCGAACGACAGGTATCCACCACTGCCTTGCAAATCCTGGCAGCGGTGCCAAAGGCCACCATCACCAGTTCGGCCCCCTCAACCCGGTATTCTTCCCAGCGCTGTTCGTTATCCGCAGCCTCGGCGTATTTTTTAAAAAGTTTTATGTTATGTATTTCACAGTTTTCCGGAACAATTTGCAGAGAATTAATCAGCCTTTTATCCTTGCGCCCCATACGCCCGGTGGAGGCCCAGGGTTTTTCCGGAATAGTTATCTCCTTCTCCTCGCCCAATTCCACCGGTTCCATCATTTGTCCAAGGACGCCGTCACCCATTAGCATAACCGGATTACGATATTTGTCCGCCAGGTCGAAGGCGTCCTGCATAAGATCAATTATCTCCTGCACGGATGCCGGGGCCAGCACAATCAGCCTGTAATCCCCGTGGCCGCCGCCCTTGGTAGCCTGGAAATAGTCGGACTGGGCGGGGGCTATATTGCCCAGACCCGGGCCGCCCCGGATCATGTTCACAATAACACACGGCAGCTCCGCGCCGGCCAGATAGGAGATGCCCTCCTGCATGAGGCTGATGCCCGGACCGGAGGATGAGGTCATAACCCTTGCCCCAGCCCCGGCAGCCCCGAATACCATGTTAATCGAGGCGGTTTCGCTTTCCGCCTGCAGGTAAAGTCCCCCCACCTCGGGCATTTTCTTGGCAAGGTAATGGGGCAATTCGCTCTGGGGTGTGATAGGGTAACCGAAAAAATACCGGCAGCCGGCCCTGATTGCCCCTTCGCCGATGGCTTCATTGCCCTTCATTAAAATTTTAGCCAACCTTCTTCTCCTCCTTTTCCACTTCGATCACCACGTCTGGGCACATCCGGGCGCAGGTGGCGCAGCCGGTGCACTTGTCCATATCTTCCAGTTCCACGGTGGCCGGGTGAAATCCCATGCTGTTGATCCGGTTGGCCATGACAATAATCCCCTTTGGACAAAAAGCCTTGCACAGTTCACAGCCCTTGCAGCGATCCTCTCTAAATGTTACTCGTCCCAACAAAGTCCCTCCCCTGATAAAAGCAGTTATCTGTTATCCCCTGAAAACAATAATATTAAGATAATTTTTCCCGGAAAATCAATCCATCCGGGAATAATTGATTATTTAAAATTAATTTTTTAAAGCTTCCTGCCAGGGAGTCCTCATAAAAAGTGTCAAGGGTAAAACCGGCGTGCCGTCCTTCAAGCGGGAGGACAGTTCTTCAACCAGCCTGTTCAATGCTCCCACGAAAGCAACCGGAACACCAATTTGCCTTGCAGTCTCCTTAACCATTCCATGCCCTGCCAGTACCGTGTCGATATCCGTTTCGCCGCCCAGGTTGGTATTATTCACCAACCCCGTGACTTTAAGGCCGCAGGCATTTTCAACGCTGCGCAGCATTTTAATTACTCCTTCCGGCTTCCCGGTAAAGGGACGGCAGGCGTTTACAACAAAATACATGTTGTAAGTGTTTTCCAGCAGCATATCCCTGAATCTGCCCAGGGCAGTGGCCCCCACATCGTCACCGCCAACATCGAAAACCCCGGATATTTCTATATTTTCAATGACACCTTTGATGGCCGGGGGCAGCGCCGGCACATCCGCATTGGCCAGCGGCCCTGCAGGACAAACAACATCCAGGCCCCTGGCTGTCAGGGCATCCCGCACCAGCCTTGTTCTAAAATACGGGTTCACTATGTCCAAATCCACTATGGCGGTCCGGCGCCCCGTACTCTTTAAATTAAGAGCGTAGTTGACAGCAATCTCAGTTTTGCCGCTGCCCAAATTGCCTGTAAAAATTGTGATTCTTCTGTCATTACCAAACATAACACAAAATCCGCCTGTAATAAACATAATAAGGCCGGTCGATTACTACCGGCCCGGATTCATTTAATTCTTCGACATCAATTTGTTAATTCCTTCAGACTTTCATCCCCTGCCCAGCCTGTCAAGATAGTCCAGCACGCGGTTGCGGGCGATTAACCCGGTAAGGGAATACTTTTCGGCAAAGAGATGAAAGGCTATAAGCAGTATTAAATATCCTATCTTAAAAGGCGTGTCCAGCATCCACACCGCCCCCACCCCCAGGGCGGCCCCAAGGGCGTTAGCTCCGGTGTCCCCCATCATTGACCTGGCCTTCAGGTCAAAGGGCATATAGGCCAGAAGTCCTCCCGCCGCCGCTGCCAGCAGTGCTGTTTCCTGCCTTTGGGGGGCAACTAAATAAAACAGCATCCAGAGCGCCAGAAAAGACTTACCGGCCCGGCCCGGCCGGAGGTCAAGGAGGTTTATGCTGTTAACCGACAGGGCAATTATAACGGCATTCACCGGTATCATCGCCCAGTTTTCCCCGGAGGCCGCAACCAGCAGCGCCACGACCCCACCGGCCACTGCCTTTAGACCTCCTGTGGTCAGCCGGCCCCTTAACAGGCTTGAAAAATGACCTTTTAAACCCAATACCTCTCTGGAACCCCAAACGTCGTCAATAAGGCCCAGCAGTGTAAATGAAGAGATGGCCAGCAAAAGCACCATCTCGCTCCTTTGAAGATCCGCCGGCAGAAAAATAAAGGCCGCAGTATACACGGCAAGAACACTTAAGTATATGACCAGCCCAGCTCCCACAGGAATATCGTCACCCCTGTAATTGGGCCTGACGAACCCGGCATTGGTAATCATGTTTAAAATACCTTTACGCATAAGCCGGCTAAATAACCAGCCGGCCGCAAGAAAAAGAACATTAAACACTACTATGTTGTCATAAAACTGGTAGCCGTTCAAAAGATGTACACCTTCATATTTTATAGTAACTTCAATATATTTTACTTCCTTATGCTTAGCAACGTTCTCAATACGTCGTTAAATTGTTTTCCACGGTGGATAAATCCCTTTAGGTCCCTTCCAGTTTCTTTATGGGACATAAATACAGTTACTTCTTTTACCCTGAAACCGTTTACGGCGGCTTTTACGGTAAGGGCCACCTCCACTCCGTATCCCTCGGCAAAGGGTAAAACCGACTGGAAAGTTTTCCTGTTCATGGCCCTCTGGCCTGAAAGGGGCGCATTCATTTCCAGACCGGTGTAATATCTTATACCTCCCCGGGCCAATCCCTTTACCAGTCCAAATCCGCCTTTCTTACCGCTGGGGGGAAATATCGCCACCGTCATGTCGGCTTCCCCATTTAAAACGGGCTCAAGCAAAGGCGCCGCCCCGGAGGCGGTACCCCCCAGGTCGCCGTCCAAAAGCAGCACTACGTCGCCATCCACCAGCGGCGCTCCGGCATTCATAGCTGCTCCTTTGCCCCCGTTAACTTTAAGCGTCTTAACCGTTGCGCCTGCCTTCTCCGCAAGCTGCGCGGTGCTGTCGGTGGAAGCGTCGTCCACCACCACCACCTGACTTACTCCCGGTATTGAAAAGGCAGACCGTACAGTTTCATATATCCGTTCTTGCTCATTGTGAGCGGGTATTAGCACCGACACCCGTTTTTGCTGTCCTTGCTCCATTTGCTACCCCCCCTGAGTAATCCAATTCGGGCAGCAGCTTTTGGGCCGTGGATTTAATGCCGTAATGACCGGGTTTGCCGGAAATAGCCAGCACAAGCGCCACCTGTCCTGGAATGGTGTCAATATTGTCCACAGTGCTGATCCTTTTTTTCTGATAATCTTTCATGTAGGAATGAAGAACCCCGGACTGCTCCACGCCAAAAACCGATATTTTTTTCCTTTGTAGATAATCAATCATCGGCAGGTCTACAGTTCCTGTCCTGATCATGCCCTCGTCGGCGCTGCCGCCGATTATAACTACATCGTTAATAGGCTCGCCGTAGGTACCCTGGGTTTTTATCATTTCAAGCTGGGACAGGGTGGCAAGAACTTTATTGGCATCGCCCTCGGCCACAGACTTAACAATTTCATTCGCCAGGCGGGGTGTTAAGGGCTCGTTTTTCATATCCTGCCACTTTAACTCTGCCAGCAGTTTTTCTTTGTCGCTTGCCTCCAATCCGTCGAGCACGGTGGTTATTGAAGTGACTTTGGCTCCCGCCGCTCCCAGTGTCTCCACCAGGTCATCAGGAAAACCGTAGCCGTTCGTTTCAATTATAGCAACGTTATGCCCCTGCAGCCTGCCGCTGATCAGCACCGGCATTACCTGTTTCTCAAACTGTTTCTGAATGTTGTTGTCCATTTCCAGGCTGCTTGCCCGGACCTGTACCGCCTCGTTTCTTTTTTGCAGTAATTCCAACTGGGCTTCCAGGCGGTCACTTAACTGTTTTTGCTGTTCTATCAGGGCGTCGG